>NZ_JASPHV020000030.1:0-18616 GCF_030229435.2 Corynebacterium sp. MSK122
AGATGTGTATAAGAGACAGGCCTTCTCCCGCTCATCCTCGCGGACGACTTCGGTGACATACGGGCCGAAGCGACCTTCCTTGGCTACGATCATGCGGCCGTTTTCCGGGTTCTCGCCCAGCTCGCGGCCGCCCTGCGGGGTGGCGAAAAGCTTTTCCGCCAGTTCCTCGTTGAGGCCATCCGGGGTGACGGTTTCAGACAGGTTAGCGCGCTGATACTCGATGCTGCCGTCGTCGTTAGTGCCAACGGCGCGCTCGATATACGGGCCGTAGCGGCCCACGCGGACGAAGACGTCGCGGCCCTCGGTGTCAGTGTAGAGGCGCAGGGAGTTGACCTTGCGGGCGTCGATGGCTTCCAGGTTGACGTCGATAAGCGACTTCAAGCCGCCGTGACGGGCAATGGAAGCCGCCTTCTGCTCGTTGGCCTCGGCGTTGCCGAAGTAAAAGCCGTTTAGCCAGGCGGTGCCATCCTCGATACCGGTGGCAATCTGGTCTAGCTCGTCTTCCATGGAAGAGGTGAAATCGTAGTCCACCAACTCGGTGAAGTTCTCCTCCAACAGGCCCACGACGGCGAAGGCAACCCAGGAGGGCACCAGCGCATTGCCGCGCGAGACCACATAACCGCGGTCCTGGATGGTCTTGATGATGGACGCGTAGGTAGACGGGCGGCCGATTCCCAAGTCCTCCATCTTCTTGACCAGGCTGGCTTCGGTATAGCGCGCCGGCGGGTTGGTGGAGTGGCCCTCGGCGGTAACCTCCTTGGCGGTCAGGGCGCGGCCCTCCTCCAAGTGCGGCAGGCGGGTCTCGCCCTTCTTATCACCCTTGGCGTCGTCAGCGCCGTAGGCCTTCAAGAAGCCGGGGAAGGTAATGGTGCGGCCGGTGGCGGAAAATTCCACGTCGTAGCTGCCCTTATCGGTGGCGGCGGTGCCGGCTACGGTGACCTTCATGGAGGTTCCCTTGGCATCGGCCATCTGGGAGGCGACGGTGCGCTTCCAAATCAGGTCATAGAGCTTAAACTCCTCCGCATCCAACTGGCCAGAGAGCTGGCCCGGGGTGGCGAAGGACTCGCCGGCCGGGCGGATGGCCTCGTGGGCCTCCTGGGAATTTTTCACCTTGCGGTCATATACGCGCGGGGAATCAGAGACGTATTCCGCGCCATAGATGCTGGTAGCGGAATTGCGCGCAGCCGACAGGCCCTGCTTAGAGAGCGAGGTGGAGTCAGTACGCATATAAGTAATGTGACCGTTTTCGTACAGGCGCTGCGCAATGCGCATGGTGCGCTCAGAAGTAAAGTGCAGGCGGCGGCCGGCCTCCTGCTGCAACGTCGACGTCATAAACGGCGCATAGGGCTTGCGCGTATAGGGCTTGTGTTCGACCCCAGCGACTTCCATGCCCGCGCCTTGGAGCGCAGACTCCAAGGTCTTGGCCTGCGGCTCGGTAATGACAATGACGTCCTTGCTCTTGACGTTTCCGCGATCATCAAAGTCGCGGCCCAAGGCCACGCGCTTGCTATTGACGGCCGTGAGGCGGGCGTCGAAAGTAGCGGGGTTATCCGCATCCGCAGCGCCGGTATCTAGCGTGGCGGCTAGATCCCAGTAGTCCGCGGGGATGAACGCCATGCGCTCACGCTCACGCTCGACGATGACGCGGGTGGCCACCGACTGCACGCGGCCAGCAGAAAGCCGCGGCATAACCTTCTTCCACAGCACCGGGGAGACCTCATAGCCGTAGAGGCGGTCGAGGATGCGGCGGGTTTCCTGGGCGTCAATAAGGTTGTAATCCAGATCGCGGGTATTGTCCGCGGCCTCCAGGATCGCGGACTTGGTGATCTCGTTAAAGACCATGCGGCGCACTGGGACCTTGGGCTTGAGGACCTCCAGCAGGTGCCAGGCGATGGCCTCGCCCTCACGGTCGGGGTCTGTTGCGAGGTAGAGCTGATCGCACTGCTTCAGCTTGGACTTGAGGTCCGCGACCTTCTTCTTTTTATCGGGGCTCACCACATACAGCGGTGCGAAGTCATCTTCCGGGTTCACGCCGAGGCGCGCCCAGGATTCCTTCTTATACTTAGCCGGCACGTCCGCAGCGCCGCGGGGAAGATCGCGGATATGGCCCACGGAGGCCTCCACGATGTAGTTATCTCCGAGGTAAGGCTGAATCTTCTTCGCCTTCGTCGCCGACTCGACGATCACCAAGGTCTTTCCCGGCCCGGCTGCTTCTGCCACTTCGACTTCATCCCTTTCGATGATGCGAACAATAAGGTATGCACGCTTTCAGCAATCGCCCCTAGCGTACACAGTTGATCTGCATTTCCTGTCTCGCACCATATACGCGGTACTGCCAAAAGGCCGTTTTCAGGGGCACTATGTACCCCCACAGAACGGGTCTATACTGGCCTACTTAGAACGCCCAGTAGCTGTGAAAGCATTGTGGGGCACAATAGCACACCCAAGACGACGCCCGCGGAGGATTCATGGTTGACACCATCACTATGTGGATCGAAACCGTCATGTCCACAGAGTGGATCTACCCGCTGGTCGGCGTGCTGATCTTTGGTGACTGCTTCTTCCCCGTCCTGCCTTCTGAAATCCCGCTCAATATGGCCGGCGCTTGGTCCGGCTCCCAGGGCTTTCCGCACCTGCCCACCATGTTTTTCGTGGCGCTGATTGCCGCAATGATGGGCGATAATCTCTGTTTCCTACTAGGCACACGGTTTATGCCCCTACTCCAGCGCGTGCCTAAAGGTTCAAAGGCCTACGAGGGGCTCAACTGGGTCAAGCGCAATATGCGTCGCGGCGGCGGTGCGGCCATTATTATTGCCCGCTTCATTCCTTCAGCGCGCCTGTTTATGACCATCCTGCTGGGATCGATGCGCTTCCCGTGGATCGTCTTTGTCTTCTTCGACACCATCGGCGTCGCGCTCTGGGCAGCCCAAGCGCTCGCCATCGGCTACTTGGGCGGCATGGCCTTTTCCAATTCGCCCGTGCTGGCTGTGGTGGTCAGCATCATCGCCGCGGTCATCATCGGCGTGGGCCTGCAGAAACTGCAGAATAAGCTGACCGAGTGGTGGGATACCCGCCGCGGCTACGCAGAAACGCCGTAGCGAGGGAACGGGCCGTCTAGATGACGGACACGGACTGGGCCTGCTCGCCCTTCGGTCCGGAGCCTACCTCGAAGGTGACCTGCTGGTTTTCTTCCAGAGTACGGAAGCCACTGCCCTGAATCTCGGAGTAGTGGACGAAAATATCGCCTTCGCCGTCCGCGCGCTCGATGAAGCCGTAGCCCTTTTCAGAGTTAAACCACTTAACGGTTCCTTGTGCCATGGTGTGCAGTCCTTTTCTTGATTAGCGGTGCGGCGATTCCGCGCCGAGGGGTTCGGTAAATGCGTCCTTTAGCAGTACCTTAAAGTGTAAACACCGCACCAAGACATCATTGGCCTCATATCAGTGTGACACGTTCCACGCCAAAGCGATAGGCCTAACCCACGAGGGGGTAGAAATTGGCTCACCCGGAAACGGATAATCCCCTGGGGGAAGAGCTGCTCGAGTTCATCCAGCGCCGCCTCGATGAGTCCACTCTCACATTTCATACCACCCTGCCGCCGCAGCGTGCGCAGTATGCCGAGTGGCCCGAATGGGTGCTGCCGGAGTTGAAGGAGAAGCTGGTCGAAGGGGGCGTCGGCAAGCTGTATAGCCACCAAGCGGAGCTGGCGCAGGCGGCCTGGGCCGGCGAGGATGCGGTGATTTCTACCGGTACGTCCTCGGGAAAGTCCCTGGGCTACCAGCTGCCCATTTTGAGCCGACTGGCGCAGGAGCCGACCGCCTGCGCGCTGTATCTCACCCCCACCAAGGCGCTGGGATCGGACCAGTTGCAGGCGGTGCTCGAGCTGTGCCGGGGCATTCCGGCGCTCAAGGGCGTGGTGCCCTCGCCCTATGACGGCGATACGCCGCAGGAATCCCGCGCGGGCGTGCGCGATCATTCGCGGTTCATTTTCTCCAACCCGGATATGGTGCATATGTCGCTGCTGGCGGCGCATGCGCGGTGGGCGCGGCTGCTGCGGCACCTGGAGTTCATCGTCATCGATGAATGCCATTCCTACCGGGGCGTATTTGGCGCGAACGTGGCGCTCGTGTTGCGCCGGCTGTTGCGCTTGTGCGCGCACTATGGCTCGCGGCCGACGGTAATTTATGCCTCGGCCACTATGAAGGACCCGGGCCGGCATGCGCAGCGCCTTACCGGCCGGCCCGCCCGCGCGATTACGGAGGACACCGCCCCCACCGGCGCGCGCACCGTGGCGCTATGGGAACCGGGTTTTATCGAGGGGGCCGAGGGCGAGCACGGGGCGCCGGTGCGCCGCGCCGCCACCACCGAGGCGGCCGAGATGATGGCCTCCTTCATCGCCGAGGGCGCGCGCACCATGACCTTTGTGCGGTCGCGCCGCTCGGCCGAGGTAGTGGCCATGCGCGCGGCCGAGGTGCTCTCCGGTAGCCTCGGCCGGCCCGATTTTGCCCAGCGCATCGCCGCCTACCGCGCCGGTTACTTGGCCGAGGACCGCCGCAAGTTGGAGCGCGCGCTTGACGATGCCTCCTTGCTCGGCGTCGCCACCACCTCCGCCCTCGAGCTGGGTATCGATGTCGGTGGGCTCGATGCCGTGGTCACGGCAGGTTTCCCGGGGACCGTCGCGAGCTTTTGGCAGCAGGCCGGGCGCGCCGGCCGCCGCGGGCAAGGCTCGCTCGTAGTACTCATCGCCCGCGATGAGCCGATGGATACCTACCTGGTCCACCACCCTGAGGCCCTGCTGGGCCGACCGGTGGAGGCCAGCGTTTTCAACCCGGCCAATCCGTATATCCTCTTCGGCCACGTCTATTGCGCTGCGGTGGAAAAACCGCTGAATGATGCCACGATTGCCGCTTGGGGCGCGCAGGACGTGGTTCACCAGCTGGCCGAATCTGGCCTGCTGCGCCGCCGCGAGCGCGGCTGGTTCGCCGTGCCCATCCCTGCTCATTCACCGGAGGAACTCTCGCCCGAAACGGCCCATACCGCGGTTTCGCTGCGCGGCGGGGCGGGCGAGGAAGTCATGATCGTAGATTCCTCCGACGGCCGCCTGCTCGGCACCATCGATGCCGCCCGCGCTACCAGCCAGGTCCACCCCGGCGCGGTGTACCTGCACCAGGGCGAAAGTTTTGTCATCGAGGAGCTCATCCTCAGCGATTACCTGGCGCTGGCCCGGCCCGAGGCCCCGGACTATTCCACGACTCCGCGCTCCACCACGGATATCCGCATCCTGCACGAGGCCGATAACCTGGTCAATTACTCCCCAGGACTGTGGGTGGCGGACGTGGAGGTGGAGGTCACCGACCGCGTCACCGGCTACCAGGTGCGGCTTGCCGACGGCACCATTGGCGACGATATCCCCCTCGATCTCCCCGAACAGCGCCTGGTCACCCGGGCGGTGGCCTATACCATCGATCCAATGGCGCTTGCCGCGATGGGGGTTACCGCCTCCGATACTCCCGGCACCTTGCACGCGGCCGAGCACGCCGCGATCGGCCTGCTACCGCTTATCGCCACCTGCGACCGCTGGGATATCGGCGGTGTGTCCACCGCGCTGCACCCCGATACGCAGCTGCCCACCGTCTTTGTCTACGACGGTCACCCCGGCGGCGCCGGTTTTGCCGAGGAGGGCTTTCGCCGCTTCCCCGAATGGATCGCGGCCACCTTCGAGGCGGTGCGCTCCTGCCCTTGTGAATCCGGGTGCCCGTCGTGCGTGCAATCACCGAAGTGTGGAAACGGAAACAATCCGCTCAGCAAGGAAGGCGCCATCAAGCTACTGGGTGCGCTGGTCACCATGACGCAGGGCTAGGCGCACTACTGCTTCCTGCCAGCTCATACCGGCCCGGCCTTCGCTTGAGTGGAGCGGCCACGGACCGTGGCGGTGACGATGACGTCGCGGCCGGACTCGGTGCAGGTTTCTAAGGTGGCGTCGTTGAGCGCGGCGGTATCGCGCGCGGCGGCACAAGCATCTTCACCCGTAGCGAGGGCCCAGGCACCGGCAACCGCCGCGAGGTCGGCCGCCACCTGGGCCTCGTGTCGCGCGGCCACGCGCGAGCCCACTGCCGCCACGATAAGCAGCAGACTCACGATGGCGACGATGATGCCGGCTGCGGCAATGGTGGCATAGCCTTCCTCGCCGCAGCGCTTCGGCTTATCCATTTCCGCCCACCTCGGCTGGAAATACCGCCTCGGAGCGCATGGTGCCGATGGGGGCATCAACGCTTACCGACGCCCTCACCAACCCACCGCTTTCTTCCACGCTGACCTGGGCATCCTCGCGCGGGGGATGGTATTCGACGCCGATGGCGTGCGAACGCGCGGCTGCGCCCGCCATGTCCACCGCGGCGATATAGGATGCCAGCGTGGCAATAGCACCCACGATTCCCGCCGCGACCAAGACCAGGGAGCTTAAAGCCAAGGCGGCCTCGATGGTCACGGAGCCATCGTCATCAAATACCCTGTGCATCATTCCTCCTTTCTGCCGGCGGGTTGGGCCCGCCGGCCGTGGTTAGAGAGCGGCGCTAGCTCGGGGTATTCGAGAGGGCGTCGGTAATGATGCCCTCGATGGCATCGACCACCCCGCCGCCGTTGATGACCATGTAGAGCACCCCGGCAAGCGCGGCGGCCGCCAGAGAACCCATGGCATATTCAATGGTGCTCATACCCTCGTCATTGCGGATGAGCTGGGAATACTTCTGAAGTGCGTGCATGATTAGTGTCCTTTCACGTGAGGTTTAGAGAAGTTGCGCGCCCAGGCTGATTACTACGGGCGCAAGGCCTAGAACGATGAATGCTGGCAGGAAGCACACCGCCAGCGGGAGGGCGATAAATACTCCTGCGCGCTCCGCCTGTGCTGTGGCGTGGGCGGATGCTTCCGCGCGCAAAGAAGTACAGATTCGGTGGCATCCGGCCGCGATAGTGGCGCCGGATTGGCCCGACATGATGACAAGCTGCGCTAAGTCCTCCAGCCCCGCATGGCCCTTCATGTGGCCCCACGCTGACTGCGCGGGAACACCCACCCCGAGTAGCGCGGCTACGGTCTCCCACAGCTCCTTAGTCTGGGCATCCGCGGTGCGGGCCACCGCGGTGGTGGCGCCGTGCACGGAGAGCCCTGCGGCCAGGCACGCTGCGAAAAGTTCGACGTCGCCAGCTACTGCCAGTGGATCCAGCGGTGCGGCGGGCTTGAGCTTGCTTATCAGTCCCCCGCGCTCGGTCGGGCCATCGCGCGGGGTCTTGGCGGTGGTCTTGGTTGCGCTGGCAGGTGCCAAGCGGGCGGTGTGCGGCGGCAGGCCAATAAGGGTGGCGAGGGCGATAAAGATGAGCGGGGTCATGCGGCCGCCTTCCGGATAATGACGCGCGACCAGGCGAACCCGCCGCAGGCCAGCGTCACGCCCACCACGAGGAGAATGCCGCCTAATCCGCCGCCTAAGAGGAAGCCGAGCGAGTTGGCGCCCATGGCCCCTCCCATGGCGATGCCGGCTATGGGCAGGCACGCGAGCACCGTGGCGGTTGCTTGGGGGCCTTGCAGACTAGCGGAGGTGGATTGCTGGTGGCGTCGGGAAGCGTCGAGGCGGCTTTGCGCTTGGTCGAGCAAGCTGGCCACCGCAATGCCGTGGTAGGTGGAAAGCTCTAATAGGTGGCCTAAGCGGTGAAGCTCTGGCAGGGCCTTGCCGCCTTGCGTATCTATCAGCGCCATGTGCGGCGGCGCACCGCGCGCGGCGAGGGTGGCCGTGGATTCTAGTGCTGCGGATACCTCGCGCGGGGTGGTGGCTGGAAGGGACTCCACGCCGTGGGCGAGCGCGCCAGCCAGGGTCGCCCCCGCACGCAGGTCCGCGGTGACCACGCCCAGGTAAGCAGCCAGCCCCTCGCGGCCGCGTCGCTCTGCCCGCGCAGCCACTAAGTCTTTGACGTACCAGGACACGCACCACGCGATAATGGCGGCAGCGATGGCGATGCTAATGCGTCCCACCGAGTAGAAGACCAGGCTGCCGCAAAAGACTGCGCCTAGGATCACCACGGAGCTGGTCTGTGCCCGGCGCGGGGCGGAGGCCAAGCGACCGGCACTCGAGGGCGCGGGTATTAGCAGCGCAGCAGCAAGGATGAGGTAGCTAAGCATGGCTGACCTCCCCGGCATGCTCTCCCAGCAACTGCGCGGAGAATTCCGCGAAGCCTTCTGCCGGGCCATCTTCGGCGCTCCAGATGATGCGCGGAGTCACTGGGTTTCCCTCGAGCAGCCCGATATGGGCGAGGCGGCGGCCCTGTGGGGTGCGCTCCATGGTCAACACCATGTGCACAGCCGCCGCCAGTTGCGAGTGCAGCGCCGCGCGGTCCAAGCCGCCGAGGGCGGCGAGAGCCTCCATGCGGGCTGGTACTTCAAAGAGAGAATTGGCGTGCAGCGTGCCGGCGCCGCCGTCGTGGCCGGTGTTGAGCGCGGCGAGGAGATCCACCACCTCGCGGCCGCGGATTTCGCCCACCACGATGCGGTCCGGCCGCATGCGCAGCGCTTGGCGCAGCAGTTGTGACATCGTGACCTCGCCGCTTCCCTCCGCGTTGGCCCGGCGCGAGACCACACTGACGCAGTGCGGGTGGTGTGGGGAGAGCTCAGCGGTGTCCTCGATAACGAGGATGCGTTCACGCTCGGAGACGGTTCCCAAAAGCGCGGAGAGCAGGGTGGTTTTGCCGGAACCAGTGCCGCCTATGACTAGGAAGGAAATCCGCTTGTCTACCACGGCGCGCAGCAGTGCCGCGATGTCTTCTGGCAGGGTGCCATTGTCTACAAGCTGGGGCAGGGTTGTCTGCGCTTGGCGCAATACGCGCAGGCTCAGGCAAGTCCCGGCCACTGCGGGTGGGCTCAGCAGTGCGTGGACGCGCAACACGACACCATCGGGGCGAGTGACGCGGCCATCGGCAAAGGGCTGCGCATCATCGAGGCGCGTGCCTGAAGCTGCCGCAAGTCGGCTGGCCAGCTGGCGGACCTCGGCATCATCGCGGAAGGTGATATCGGTGCGCTCGAGGCCTTCGCCGCGGTCCATGAATACCGCGTCTGGCCCGTTGACTACGACGTCTGTGACGCCCTCGCGCCCCAGCACCGCATCGAGAGGCCCCATCCCGGTGACGTCTTGGCGCAGGCGGCGCAGCAAGTCAAGCACTGCAACGTCACTAATCACGCCGGCTTCTGCGCGAATGCGCCGGGCAAGGGCTGCAGCATCCTGGAACAAGTTAGGCTCAGCGGCAATGATGCGCTGCATCTTTTCCAGCGTTTCTTGTGCTGCTTTATGCTCGCTCATGCGCCGACCTCCTCGAGGACCGCGCGGGCAGCCTTACGCAAGGGTGCGGGGAGGCGCTGCGGTAGGCCGCCGATTTCTACCGTGCGGGTGAGACCCCGGAGCGTTGGCAATTCTGCCAGCACCGTGCTGTGGACGATGCGTTCTACTTCCGCCGCGCTTAGCGACGCCCACTGGCGTTGCCGCAGCACCACCACGCACCTGCGCCGCGCGGCATCGAGACGCACCAGAAGCTGCGCGGCCGACGCGGCCGAGCGCACCTCCGCGGCCACCACGATGACCACGTGGGTACAGGCATCTGGGATGGTCTCCGGGGTGCAATCCACCACGCATACTCCCTCGCCCGCATGGGCCGCACCTACCACCCGCGCGAGCAGATCCTTTTCTAGGCGGAAGGGATCCGCGACGGTGCTACGCGCGGCGGAGAGCACCGCTACCCCATCAGGCGTGGATGGCAGCGCGCGGTAGAGATCAGCGGCATCGATGCTGCCATCGCCTACGGTAAGCTCCGGCCAGCGCGCCCCCGGTTCCGCTTCTACGCCGAGCAGGAGGTCGAGGCCGCCGGAGCATGGGTGGGCGTCAACAAGCAGGGCGCGACCGTCGACTGCGCTCTGGGTGCGGGCCAACGCGGCCGCAAAGGTAGAAGCGCCCACCCCACCGCTCGCGCCAACCACAGCGATGGTCGCACTGCCCGGCCGCGCTTCCTGCGGCGCGCCCGCCGCGGCAATGCTCGCCAGCAGCTCCTTAACCTGGGCGGGGATAATAAAGGCGCTCTCCGCATGGCAGGCGAGCGCCGCCTCGTAATCAATCGGTCCGGGGTCCGCGGCCAAGAAAAGCACCGGCGCAGGCGCGGTGTGGGTGCGCCGCGCTGCTGCCACCACGCGGGCCATCAAGGAATCAACCAGCACCGCATAGGCGCCGGGCAGGCTGCGTGGGATATCGCGGGGATCGGTTACGGTCAGCACATCGTGGCTGGTCGCAGCCGCGGCGTGAACGGCCTCGGCGCGCAGCGCTTCGTCACCAATGGCGACGACGATGACGGCGGAATCAGGGTGTAGTGCGTTCATGCCTCATAGCCTGAAGCATTCGCGCAACCGCAGCGAGGCTTTGGCGGCAGTGCTGTGGATAACTCGCCAGAAGTCACCATGTGGACCTAGTTTGGTTGCCGTTTCAACCAAAAATCTGTGGATAACCCGCTCCGCACGGCGGTAGATATAGGTGACGGCCCGCGCATCGGGGGGGGTGCGCGCGGGCCGTCAGTAACCCGGCCTCGGGGGGGGTGAGCCGGGGCAGGCCGCACGGTATATCGGGGCCTTGCACGGATTATTATGACATGTTCGCCACCCAATCACAACAGCTAACAGCAGATTTCCACGGTCACGGCGCTGACCTGCGCCGAATGCATGTTCACTCAGCGCCACCCCCACGCGGGTTCCTAATCCCACATCAGTGGCATATAAATCACCGTTAACGTCAGCCACTTCTACATCATCATGCGCTTAGGGCAGCTACACTCGGCAGCACATCATGACTACTTCCCGCGAGCCCCGTCATCCCCGCCGCACCGCCACCACCCGCACCGGCGGCGACCCCGCACGCACCGCGGCGTTTTTCGATCTCGATAAGACCATCATCGCCACCTCCTCGGCCTATGCGTTTGGCCGCGAATTCCTCCACAACGGGCTCATCTCGCCGGCCGAAGCACTGCAGCTATCACTTGCTAAGGCCAGCTATATGTTCTCCGGCCTGACCAGCGAAGGCATGGATTCCACCCGCGACCAGCTCACCGCAATGGCTACGGGCTGGTCCGTGGACGAGGTGCGCGCCATCGCCCGGGAGACCATGCACCACGTGGTCACGCCCTCCATTTATGCCGAGGCCCGCGAACTTATCCGCGCCCACCGCGCCGCCGGCCACCACGTGGTCATCGTCTCTGCCTCCGCGGCCGTGCTGGTGGACATCATCGCAGAGGAACTCGGCGTCGAGCACGTCATCGCCACCGAGTTGGCAGAGGAAAACGGCCGTTTTACCGGGGAGGTGCTCTTCTATTGCAAGGGCCCCAATAAAGCGGCGGCCCTAGAGCAGACCGCAGCGGCAGAAAACCTCGACCTTAATGCCAGCTACGCCTACTCGGATTCCGCTACGGATATCCCGATGCTGGAAAAGGTAGGCCACCCCGTCGCCGTCAACCCAGACAAGCAACTAAAGCGCCATGCCCTCGCCCACGAGTGGGATATCCGCTCCTTTAAGGACCCGGTGCCGCTCCTTCCTGCTCCGACTGCCAAGGAAATTGGAATCGGCGCCTCCGTTCTAGCAGGTACAGCAGCAGTTATTGGCGCCGGACTGTGGCTAACGCAGCATCCGGGCCGCCCTGACCCGCCCAAGCGGGGCTCACGGCGCGCCTCTTAGGCCGCGCGGGCAATCGCGTCGGCTTCTTTGCCACCGGCGGTCCAGGCGGCGAGGTGGGTTAAGAGGGTGCCGGCAAGCGCGGTGCGATAATTGCCCACCGCGGCGGCATAGTCGGCGCGGTGGCGGGTGTAGTAGACCTCGGGCACGGCGAAACCGCGCGGGTCAAAGCCCGTATGCACCGCGGCGAGGCGGGAGGCAACGCGGGCGACGAGGCCACTGCGCGGGCCAAAGAACTCGCCGGCGGCAATCTCGGCATGAACCACACTCGGCAGCAAGAGATCGAAGGCGGGACCGCCACCCTGCGCGATGAGCCGGCCCAGCCTTTGCAAGCGCACACTCTCGCCGGCCGGAATGCCGGTACCGCCGGCTGCGACGTCGATGCGCGCCAGTACCTGCAGCGGTGCTCGGGCAAAGGAGCGCACCGTGGCATCTAAGAGTTCCGGGGCGGCCACGGAATAGGCGCTGACAGCGCTGGCCAGCGGCCCTTCTTTCATATCTTCCGGTCCCGGATGTGGGGGGATGGCGTGGCCGTCCAGCGCCACGCTGGCTCGGGCGCCGCGCATGAGGGACTCCGCAGAGATAACCTCAAACTTACGCAATCCTGCAGGTCGGCGGTGTGCGCGGGCGATGGCAGCGGCGGCCTTTTCTGCACTTTCTTTCACCCCCGGCAGGCGAAACAGCGGGGATAACGCGTCATTTTCTGACATATCCATTAGGATAACCGTGGAAGTCCCTAAGTATGCGTGGCACCATGGGATAATAGTGATTCCATTATTATTGGGGACATTACAAGGTTTAGATAAACGCGAGGAGAATTAATCGTGAGCAACGACGGACTTTTTACCGACGGTACTGATCAATTTGCACCGAAGGTGAACTCGATCCCTTTGAGTGACGTGGATACGTCCTCGTCCGAGACCTCGGTAGGCCAGCTGGTCTCCAACGCTACCGAGCAGATGTCCCAGCTCGTGCGCTCCGAGGTGGAGCTAGCCAAAACCGAGCTGGCAGAGTCCGCTAAGAAGGGCGGCATCGGTGCAGGCCTCTTCGGCGGCGCAGGCACCATCGCACTGTATAGCTCCTTCTTCTTTTTCTTCTTCCTGGCCGAGCTTCTCGCCGTCTGGCTGGACCGCTGGGCAGCGTTCCTGATCGTCTTCCTGATCATGATCGTCCTCGCTGGCATCCTGGCCTTCGTTGGC
Organism: Corynebacterium sp. MSK122; assembly: GCF_030229435.2. NCBI lineage: Bacteria > Bacillati > Actinomycetota > Actinomycetes > Mycobacteriales > Corynebacteriaceae > Corynebacterium > Corynebacterium sp. MSK122. The sequence continues at coordinate 12,939 of NZ_JASPHV020000030.1, forward strand.
CTGAAGAATGTCAAGCAGATCAAGGCCCCGCAGAAGACCATTGACTCCACCAAGGAGCTCAAGAACCTGGTTCCGGGCAAGGCGCAGAAGTCCCTGGACCGTAAGAACACCCACGGCCTCTACACCTAAACCGGCACGCGCCACGCGTACGTGCACCCCTCTATCCGCCCTAGCTAGCCTGGGGCGGATTTTGTGTACTTCCTCCCTTTTCTCTACCGTTTCTGCCCCAACTATAGAAAGGCGGCACCATGGCCTTCGCACCCCTGCCTCCCTCAACGGTGGAGCTGGATGGACCTTATGCGCATGAGTTCGTCCATACCCGCGGCATCCGCTTGCACGTCGCCACGGCGGGCGATAGCACGCAGCCACTCGTGGTGCTTATCCACGGCGCTTTTGGCGGGTGGTTCGACTATCAAGAAGTCATTGCGCCGCTTGCGCAGCGCGGATTCCATGTCGCGGCCGTGGATATGCGGGGGTTTGGCATGTCCGATAAGCCACCCATTGATCCGGGACAGGATATCCGTACCTTGGTGGGCGATATCAGCGGTCTTATCCAAGCCTTGGGCCACGACGACGCCTTTGTAGTAGGCGCCGATACCGGCGGCGCGGTGGCTTGGTGCCTAGCTGCTGAGCGCCCCGAGCGGGTGCGCGGCTTGGTTTCCATCTCCGCCGCCCACCCGGTGGATCTGCGCCGCGCGATTGCAGCCCAGCCGTGGGATTTTGGGTGGATTAACCTGCGCTCACTGCTATGCCGCCTGCCCCGCGTCACCCGCGCCCACAACCTACTGCTTAGCCCGCGCGCCTACCGCAAGGAGCTGGATCTGGATACGGGGCCTTCGCTTGCCGACGCCACCCTAGAGCGCATCCTCGATCTCCGCCTGCGCGCATCCCGCATCGGCAGCGTCCGCCGCGGAATCTTGTGGAACCACCGCATGCGCACCGCCGTGGTCCCCTTGAACTGGGTAGAACTGGCAGTAGAGCGTCCCGTACTTTTCATCCACGCCCAGCAGCGACTGTGGAACCCCGTGGTCCGCCGCGCCGCCCTACGCGCCCGCCGCGGATTTACCGCCACGACCGTCCCCGGCGCGAAGAACCTTCCACACCTGGAAGTACCAGCGGATTTCGTTGCCACGCTGGCGGCGTGGCTGCAAGAACACAGCTAGTGCGCCACGCACTCGCCGGTATCTACCGGGTGGGTAAGCTGCGTGATGTCCCCGATCTGGGCATTGACCTCATCAGCGGTTAAGGCATAGCCCGTCTCGGAATCATCCACCGAGGCACCGAAGACCACGCCGAGAACCTCGCCGGCCGTGTTGACTAGCGGCCCGCCGGAATTTCCTTGTTGAATCTTGCCGCGCACGGTGTAGGAATCGCGCTCCACATTCCCATGCGAATAGATATCCGGGCCGGAAATGGTGATGCGATCGCGCACGCGGGCCATCTCGGCGTCGAAAGGCCCGGAGTGCGGAAAGCCCATGACCATCGCATCATCGCCCGTTTGGGCCGGGGTCTGGGCCCACGGCAGCGGATCGATGCCTAGGTCGCGCGAGTGCAGCACCGCCACATCCACATCCGGGTTGTAGTAGACCACGGTCGCGTCCTTAAGCCCCAGCTTTGTATCAAGGCGCACGGTCTGTGTGCCGGCTACTACGTGGGCATTGGTGATCACGTAGTCATCGGCCGCCACGAAGCCGGAACCCATGAGGCGGCGGGAGCACTCTTCGGCGTCGCCAAGCACGTGAATGATGGAGGGCCGCATGCGGCGTACCAGCTCCGGATCCTGCACGTCTGGGTCCGGCTCTTCTACTTCCTCGGTGCTCATCGAGTTTTGCCACGGCGAGACTAGCGGCGGCAGGCCGGACTCATTGAGCATCGCCGCCACGCCATTGGGCAGCGCCGCTACCCGCGCTGGCGCGGCCGAATTAAGGTTGCCCAAGATGCGGGAATCGCGCAGGCCCTCACCAGCTGCACCGCCTAGGTTGGTGGCCACGGGGATAGAAATGAGCCACATAACCACCAAGGCGGCAAAGGCCTGGAAAATCGCGCCCACGGTGGAATCGAGGCGCTGCGTCTTGCGCGCCTTCATGCGATCGCGCACGCTGCTACCTAACGAGGATCCGATGAGCTGCCCGATGCCCACAAAAAGCACCAGGACTCCCACCAATAGCAGCAAGCGCAACGATGGCTGATCCACCAGGCGCAAAGCGGCCGGGGCCACGGCAATGCCTAGCACTACCCCAGCGCCCACACCAATGGAGGCCAATACCGCCGCGAGGGCGCCATTGCGCCACCCGCTCAGGAGCGCTATGAGGACGGCGACCACAATCAGGCCGTCAACGATGAGCGCAGGAGTCATGGCTATGGGTTCTTTCTATCTGGGGTTTAAGACGTATGCATACCGCGGTACCAGCGGTTAGGACATCTTCTCATTATTGCGGGAGTTTGTGAGGGAGTCACGCAGGTCCATGACTGAATTGTTATCCCATGGAACGCTCCACCCGGCGTGCTGCAATAGTGCCGAGAGCACGCCGGCGGTAAAGCCCCAAATGACGTAGCCATTGGCGTGAAATGCTGGTCCTTGCCACTTTCTAAAGCCCACCATGAAGCGGTTGCGCGGATCGACCAACTCCCGGATAGGCACGAGAAACACGTCATCGGTTTCATCGGGGCTGGCGGGATAGACCTCCCCCGGTTGGGTCCAATGCGCCAAAATGGGGCTCACCGGATTGCCGGTGGCGCGGATATGCAGCTGCTCCCACTGCTCCAGCGGGGTCACGGAATTGCGCTGCAAGTCCGTTTCCTCCCAGGCTTCCCGCAGCGCGGTATCCACCAGGGAGGTATCGGCGGGATCCCGGCGGCCGCCGGGAAAGGCTATCTGGCCCGAGTGCGAGCGCATGGACGGCGAGCGATGCGTGAGCAAAATGCTGGCCTCTTCCGCACTCTCACCGCTCAGTAGCATGAGCACGGCCGCTTCCCGCTTGACCGGCACCTGCGCATTGGTGCCGTTAAGGGACGAAGCCTGGCGGTTGCCAATGAGCTCTTGCACCTGGCTGGGGTCTACGCCTAGCGCCGGCTTGAGCCATTCTGGTGTGTGCTCGGGAAGGAGTTGACTCATGCCGCAATCGCCTCCTCCACGGCCTTTTCAATGTCCGCTGCGGAACTAAACGGCTGCGCAAATTGCTTGCGCACCTCACCGTCCTTAAGCACCACAGTCACCGGCACCACACCCGGCAGACCCAGCTCACCGGCAAACTTATTATCCGAATCCTGGAAGCTGGGCAGCTCCACGCCCAAGTCATTCAAAAAGGCCGCGCCATTTCCTGCGTTCTTATCCGCGTGCACGCCCACGACCCGCCAGTCCGGATGCGCGTCCGCCACATCCTGCAGGTAGGGAAGTTCCGCGCGGCACGGCTCGCACCACCACGCCCACACATTGACCACGCTGACGCCTTCATCGGCGGGCTTTCCGGCGGCCGTACCGCCTAAGCACTCCAGCCTTACTCCTGCCACGGTGCCGGCCGGGCAGTCCGGGCGCTGCGGGACTTCTTGCTGGGAAGCCTCGCTTGGCGACGCCTCCTCGGATCCGCCCCCACCCCGTAACTGCGAGACCCCCACGACCGCGATAACGGCAATGAGGATCGCGGCAATCACCGTGCCAAGGACGTAGTTCTTCATACCGTTAGCCTAGCGCCCACGAGCGGCTGGACACATATCCCACAGAATGCAAGCATCGCACTCCGGCGTGCGCGCATGACATACCTGGCGCCCGTGGAAGATGACACGGTGTGAAAACATCGTCCACTCTTCTTCCGGCACGAGCTTAGCGATGTCCCGCTCAATCTTGACCGGCGTCGACTCCCCCGTCAGCCCAAGCCGCTGCATGAGGCGGCCGAAGTGCGTATCCACGGTCAGCCCGGGGATCCCGAAGGCGTTTCCGAGCACCACCAGTGCAGTCTTGCGACCAACACCGGGCAGGCTGGTCAGTTCCTTGACCGTGCGCGGGACCTCGCCTTGAAAATCTGCCACCAGCTTCTCCCCGATACCTAAAAGGTGCCCCGCCTTGGCGCGCTGAAAGCCCAACGGCCGCAGTATGCTCTCCAAGTCCGAGCGCTGCGCGGCCGCATAATCCGCCGCCTCTGGGTAACGGGCAAAGAGTTCAGGGGTCACCGAATTCACCCGCTCATCCGTGCATTGCGCGGAAAGAACGGTGGCAATGAGCAGCTGCAGCGGGGAGTCATAATCCAAGGCACACCGTGCATCCGGATACTCCTGCGCCAAACGTCGATTTACCTCCGGTGCGCGCAGCTCCGGCGCGCTGGCCGCTGACAGTGCTGAATTCATGGGGTTTAGCTTAGTAGACTAGGAAAACATGATTTCACTCGTGATTCTGGTACCAGTTGCCATCGCCCTTTTCGCCCTCCTGATGGAAAAGCTCGAGGCAGTCGTTTTTGCTGACTAGGCCGCAAAACTGCTGGCCTGAACCGTGCACTAGCACGAGTAGAGTTTCTATAGTGTGACAAAATTTCACTGAAGTACCAAAAGTGACCAATTACACTGTAAGATGAAACGCGTTACACAGTGACCCCGCTTGTTCCGCATTGTCGAGTGCATGAAAGACCGCACCCAGATGTGGCACAGGCTCATCTATGGACTTTCGCAGTCGACATCCAAGGAGTAAAACGTGGAAGGCGTACAGGACATCCTCTCCCGCGCCGGAATCTTCCAAGGCGTTGATCCCGTTGCAGTGCAGCACCTAATCGAGCAGATGGAGACCGTGCGCTACCCGCGCGGAACCACCATCTTCGACGAAGGCGAGCCTGGTGATCGCTTGTACATCATCACCTCGGGCAAGATTAAGCTCGCCCGCCACGCCCCGGATGGCCGCGAAAACCTGCTGACGGTCATGGGCCCATCCGATATGTTTGGCGAGCTGTCCATCTTCGATCCGGGCCCGCGCACCTCCTCCGCAGTGTGCGTGACCGAAGTTCAGGCCGCCACCATGAACTCCGAGCTGCTCAAGAAGTGGGTTGATGACCACCCCGAAATCGCCCAGCAGCTGCTGCGCGTGCTGGCTCGCCGCCTGCGCCGCACCAACGCCAACCTGGCTGACCTCATCTTTACCGACGTTCCGGGCCGCGTGGCAAAGACCTTGTTGCAGCTGGCTAACCGCTTCGGTGTTCAGGAAGGCAGTGCCCTGCGCGTGAACCACGACCTCACCCAGGAAGAGATTGCCCAGCTGGTGGGCGCTTCCCGTGAGACCGTCAACAAGGCGCTGGCCACCTTCGCGCACCGCGGTTGGATCCGCCTCGAGGGCAAGTCCGTGCTCATCGTCGATACCGAGCACCTCGCCCGCCGCGCTCGCTAAGACCGCGCCAGCCCGCTACCCCGCTTCGGCGGGGTCTCGTTGGTTTTGCCCCCTTTAACCAGTTCCGCACCGCACTTGTGGCCACGGTAGCTTCCACACTGCATCGCTTGGGCCATACCGCGGCCGTACGTCGGCCCTGCGCGCCTCCTGCCTCAGCCCACAGCACAATTAAGGGCTAAAGGTCAGAAGGGGATGCGGACGGAATTTTGGAGAATTCCATCATGAATCGTTCGTATACCAAAGAAGAGCGACGTCGAGCCATCCAGGTTTATAAACGCACGCAATCAGTTACCAAGACTATTCGTGAGCTTGG
>NZ_JASPHV020000031.1:0-17350 GCF_030229435.2 Corynebacterium sp. MSK122
AGATAGTGGTCAGGGTCTCGTGGGCTCGTAGATGTGTATAAGAGACAGGCCTATGGCAGACAAGTCTGTGGCAGAGGAACCAGAAACCAAGCCAGCACCTCAGCAGGGGAAGCCGGCGAAGACCGACAAGCCGGCAGAGCCTACTAAGCAGGACCAGGCCCAAGCGCCAGCGGAGGAGAAGAAGCAAGCGGCAGAATCTTCCGCTGATACGACAGAAAAACCACAGTCCAAGGGAACTGGCGCTGCGGCCGCGGCGACGACTGCTGGCGCGGCAGGCGTAGCGGGTGCGGCAGCTGGAGCGTCGGAAAGCGAAGAATCGCACGCGGACCGTGCCCCGAAAGCGGCTGGACAGCCAGAAGCTGCACCTAAGCCGGAAGAGCCGGCAGCTGCCGAAAAGGCAAAAGAGCCGGAAGACGTTGTCTCCGTGGAAAATGCCGAGGTAGAAGAGGAGTCCCCGGTCTTCGACGAGGTTGTTGAAGACAATGATGCGGAAGACATCGAGGAGCGGGTGGACGACCGCGAGGAAGCCCAAGAAGCCGCAGCTGCTGCCGAGGCACAAACCGGTGCAGCCGAAGCCGCCAAGGAACAGACCGAAGTTCCAACAGGCGAACCTGCCCCAGCACCAGCTCCGCAGGATGATATCGCACCCGCCGGTGGGCGTCTTGGCCGTTTGCGCGGGCGCCTTTCGCGCTCGCAAAATGCCATCGGCCAAGGGCTCATGGGAATTTTGTCCGCAGGCGATTTGGATGAGGAAGCCTGGGAGGAAGTCGAAGATACGCTCATCATGGCGGATTTGGGCACCAAGTCCACGATGAAGGTGACTGACTCCCTGCGCGAGAAGATTGCAGAGCGCGGCGTTTCCAGCGAGGATGAAGCCCGTGCCATGCTGCGCGAATGCCTGATTGAAGCAGGCCACCCAGAGATGGATCGCTCCATTAAGGCCATGCCGAATGAGGGCAAGCCAGCAATCGTAATGGTCGTGGGGGTCAATGGCACCGGCAAGACCACAACCACCGGCAAGCTTGCTCGCGTGCTAGTAGCCATGGGCCATAAGGTCCTTTTGGGCGCGGCCGATACTTTCCGAGCTGCGGCCGCTGATCAGCTTGAGACGTGGGGCCGCCGAGTTGGCGCCGATACCGTGCGCGGCAAGGAAGGCGCTGACCCAGCATCGGTAGCCTTCGATGCGGTAGCAACCGGCGTGGAACAGCAAGTAGATGTGGTCTTGGTCGACACCGCAGGCCGGCTCCATACCTCCACGGACTTGATGGACCAGTTAGGCAAGGTCAAGCGCGTGGTAGAAAAGAAGACTGATGTGGACGAGGTCCTGCTGGTATTGGATGCCACGGTGGGACAGAATGGCCTTACGCAGGCACGAATCTTCCGCGAGGTAGTAGATATCACCGGTGTGGTTCTCACCAAGCTGGACGGCACCGCTAAGGGCGGAATCGTCTTCCAGGTACAAGAAGAATTGGGTGTTCCGGTCAAGCTTGTGGGCTTGGGCGAGGGCGCTGATGATCTCGCACCATTTGAGGTGGAAGGCTTCGTCGACGCTCTGTTGGGCGAGAAGTAGCAGCCAACCTTGCAATTCCCCCCCTGCATATCGGGTGTCACGTACGTGCGCCTCGGTGTGCTGGGGGAGTCCTTTGTTTTCATGGGCAAGTTATAGCGTGCAATAATCTCGCGAATTCTTTTCGCTCTCATCTCGCTGTCGGTTCGCAGACTATGTAAAAAGTCCTATGCAATTGGCGCGGGAATAAGTCCTGCTGAGCGCCTGTGAATTCTCTGCCTGCGAGCGTAATTGTGGCGGTTGTGCTTGTCTTTTATGTAGCGCAGGGGCATGCTGCAATGTGGTTTGACCTTGGCAGGAATGGTAGCCTGAAAGGGCTGTATTTAATGCGAAATTCGCATTAAACCTAGACCAAGGTTCGTGAGGCAAGTATTTCGTGACGCTACTTTATGCAGTCCTCCTCGCGGCGCTGGCAGTGATCTTGGCACCGGTAACCGTAAAGGTTATTGACCGAAAGGCAGGCTATCCACTAGCTGGCCTTTTTCTTATTGCAGCGGTCCTCATCGCCAAGGAATTTCCTGCCATTGCAGCCGGGGAGGAATTAAGTTTCCACGCCACTTGGGTGCGTGATTTCATCGCACCAGGCGTCGACGTAAGCTTTGCTCTCCGCGGGGACGCGTTGAGCATCTTCTTCGCTATGTTGGCGCTGGTCATTGGCGCCGTCGTTTTCACATATTCGGCGGCCTATTTGCCCAAGAATGAGGGCAACACCAGCTTTTATACCTTGATGACAGCGTTCACGCTGTCCATCTTGTTGCTGGTTCTGGCCAATGACGTGGTGGTTTTGTTCCTTGCCTGGGAGCTAGTCTCCTTGGCTTCGTTTATGTTGATTGCTCGCTCCGGTTCAGGCGGCGAGGCTGGTTCGCAGCGCACACTGATCCTAACCTTTATTGGTGGATTGACCCTGCTGACCGGCTTGGGTATTGCCGCAACGGTGACCGGATCGACTACCGTTTCTGATATCTTGGCGTCCCCTGTATGGACGGAACGCCCAGGGATAACAGCAGCCGTAGCCGTGTTGATTGCGGCGTCCGCCTTTACTAAGGCGGCACAGTTCCCATTCCATTTCTGGTTGCCAGAGGCTATGGCCGCTGCCACCCCGGTATCGGCCTTCCTTCACGCAGCAGCGGTGGTCAAGGCCGGTGTGTACCTGCTTGTTCGTTTTTCCACCATCTTCCACGATGTGGCGGTGTGGAATTGGTTGCTCATCGTCGTAGGCATGGGCACCGCGGTGATGTCCGCGGTATTTGCAGTGCAGAAGACGGATCTGAAAAAGCTTACGGCCTATTCCACCGTCTCCCATCTGGGCTGGATTGTTGCCACCATTGGCGTGGGTACCCCGTTCGCTATCGCTGCAGCGTTGGTCCACACTCTGGCGCACGCGCTGTTTAAGTCCTCGCTGTTTATGCTCATTGGCGTCATCGACCACGAGGCTGGGTCGCGCGATATTCGCCGCCTAGGACCACTGTGGAATAAGATGCCGTGGACATTTGGCTCCGTAGTAATTGGTGCGGCCTCGATGGCTGCGGTGCCACCGCTTCTGGGCTTTGTGTCCAAAGAGGGAATGCTCACGGCGTTTGAGGACGCCCCGATTGGCAGCGCGGGCCAGGTAATCCTGCTCATCGTTGCTGGCATCGGTGCCTTTTTTACCTTTACTTACTCCGCAAAGATTGTCTTCGGCGCATTCTTTGACGGACCTCGCGACATGGAACATGTCCATGAAGCCCCCGTGTCGCTCTGGCTGCCCGCCGCTTTGCCGGGCTTTATGTCCCTGCCGCTGGTATTTGTGCTCGGGCTCTTTGATGCCCCGATTGATGATGCAGTGGCTGCCGTGGGATTGGAGCATCATTCGCACCTTGCCCTCTGGCACGGGTTCAACGTTCCTTTCCTTATTTCGCTGGTGGTCCTCATTGTCGGTATTGCCGGTATCTTTGCCCGCAAGAAGATGTGGGCAAGCTTTGAAGCTCACGAGTTCATGCCGCGCAGCGGCAATGATTTGCTGTATTCACTGATGAAGGGTTGCTCCCAGTTGGGGCGCGTTCTGGGCAAGATGTCCGATTCGCATAATCCATCCCGTCATATGCTGCCGATTGTCATTTTGATTATCGTGCTGGCAGCTACCACCCTCATTCGCGATGGCGTCGACGGCGTAGCACTGCAGCCACGGGTGGCTGGTCTGGATAACCCATGGGACCTGCTGCCACTGGGCATCATCGCCCTAGCGATGTTTGGGCTGGTGCGCACCCAGAACCGCCTGACCGGTGCCATCATGATTGGCATTGCCGGCTCGGGCGTGACCTTGCAGATGTTCCTGCTTGGCGCACCTGACGTGGCGCTGACGCAGTTTATGGTGGAGGCCCTGTCCGTCATCGTGATGATGATGGTGCTGCGCTACCTGCCAGAAACCTTCCAGCCGGTGAAGAACAAATCCCGCAAGACCGGCTCCATCGTCATTGCGGTCTTGGCCGGTGTGGCTGCGTTCCTAGGTGTGTGGGGACTCATGGGCCGACACGAGCGCTCCGATTTGGCCATGTGGTACCTAGACAATGCTCCGGACATCACCGGCGGCGACAATGTTGTCGCTACTATCATCGTGGAGTTCCGTGCACTCGATACCTTGGGTGAGCTTTCCGTACTGGGCATGGCTGCGGTGGTTATTGCAGCAATCACTACAACGTTGCCGCGGTTCCCGTTCAAGTCGGGTACACGCCCAGCGCCATTTGGCCAGTCCCAGCTGAACTCCGTGCCATTGCGCAAGGGCGTGCACGTTGTTATCCCGCTGTTGGTCATTATGTCCGTCATCGTTTTCTTCCGCGGGCACAATGCCTCCGGCGGCGGCTTCCCTGCGGCGCTGATCATGGGTGCAGCAATCGGGCTTATCTATCTGTCCCGTGGCTCTGATGAAATTGTTTTCGGCCGCATGACTCCGATTCGCCTAACCGGTATCGGCATCATCACCGCCTTGATCGCCGGCTTTGTAGGCTACTTGCACCACGGCATTGGCAATGGTGGCTTCCTGGCTGCAATCCATGCCGAAGCCTTTGGCCAACACTGGACCACCTCTCTCATCTTCGACTTGGGCATCTACCTAGCGGTGCTGGGTATGTTGACTATGGCGATTAACGCATTGGGCGGTTACCTGCGCCCAGGAACGGAGCGTGAATTCTTGCCATGGGTTCATGATGATGATTCCGCGTTGCCGACGACTCCACGCATTTCCCTTGAAGACGTCGACGATCCGTACCCAGATCCGATCAACCCTTCGACCGACCCGTTGGCCTTGCTGACGCCTTCGGAAGCAAAGACGAAGAGGAAGAGTAAGCGCTCCGCGGCTATCCGGGGAGGGGAGAAGTAATGATCCTTGCATTGACTATTGCTTTGCTCATCGGTAGTGCTGTCTATCTCATCCAGCAGCGCGGCTTGGTACGCATCGTGCTGGGCATGATGGCCTTTGGCCACGGTGCCAATCTGATGCTGCTGGCTACGGGCGTGTATTCCTACCGCGGGGAGTCCTTCCCCTCTCAGGTTCCGCACGATCAGATGGCCGACCCGCTGCCGCAGGCCTTCGTGCTGACCGCCGTTGTTATTTCCATGGCAACCTCGACCATCTTGTTGACGATGGCGGCCATGGGCAAGAACGACGACACCGATGTGGTGGAACCAGTTGATGACAACACCATCGACCATGCCTTTTCGACCTTGGGACGCGACGCCCAAAATCGCCAAATTTTGGAGGATTCCACCAATCAGCTTGACCGAATTGGTCAGGTGGACCACAACACTCCCGTTGCAGAACGCGGGGCAACTGAACAGAAGGAGGATGACAAATAATGGCTGATGCTGTAGCTCAACTCCTTCCGCTATTTCCAGCGGTCCCGCTGATTGCAGCGGCCTTCGCACTGCTGGCACCGTGGCGTGCGGTACGCGATTCCATCATGCTTATCATCCCGGGTGTTGGAATTTTCGCCGGCCTGGGCCTGCTCATCTACACCATGAACAATGGGGTAGTAGCCCATACTGTTGGCCTTTACCAAGGCAATGTGGGTATCCCGTTTGCTGCGGATGCCTTCTCCGCGTTGATGATCGTTACTACGATGATCGTCGCGTTTGGTGCCAACTGGTTTGCCATTGTGGGTGGGGAGACTAAGTCTCGCTACTATCCTTCGCTCACCCTGATTTTGATCACCGGTGTGTGCGGTGCATTGCTAACCGCTGACCTCTTTAACTTCTTCGTTTTTATTGAGGTCATGCTTCTGCCGTCCTACGGCCTTATCACCATGTCTGGTACGTGGTCGCGCTTGGCAGCCGGCCGTGCCTTCGTCTTGGTTAACCTTTTCGCCTCCACCTTGTTGGTTGTTGGCGTGGGTTATATCTATTCGGTTACCGGTGCGGTCAACCTAGGCGCACTGAAGGGCGCAGCGGCAGGCAATGGGCCGGTGACCGTGGCAGCAGGCTTGATCCTCATTGCGATTACCGCCAAGGCCGGCGTGTTCCCCGTGCAGTCGTGGCTGCCACGCACCTACCCAGGAACCTCCGCCGCGGTGATGGGCCTATTTTCTGGCTTGCACACCAAAGTGGCCGTCTACATGCTCTACCGCCTCTACGTGCAGCTATTCGATCTGGAACAGCGCTGGAATCTGTTGATCATCGTCATCATGATTATCTCCATGATGATCGGTGCCTTCGGCGGCCTAGCGGAAAATTCCATCCGCCGCGTCCTCGGTTACCAGATGCTCAACGGCATGCCTTTCATCTTGGTCATGCTTGCGTTTACCTCTGATGACCCACGTCGTGCACTGGCAGCTGGCATCATGTACACGATTCACCACATGGTGACCGTTGGTTCGCTGATCTTGGCCTCTGGTGCCATTGAGGAGACCTACGGCACGGGCGTGCTCAGCAAGCTTTCCGGTCTCGCTCGCCGCGACCCCATCATCGCGTGGATTTTCGCTGCCGGTGCATTCTCCGTCGTGGGTTTCCCACCGTTCTCGGGAATGTGGGGCAAGCTGATGATTGTCTTCGAGATCGCCCGCGTGGGCGGTGCTTGGGCTTGGATTGCCATCGCGGCAATCATCATCGCTTCCTTCGCTGCCTTCTTGGCCATGCTGCGCGTGTGGCGCAAGGTCTTCTGGGGCAAGGGTCTGCCGGAGGACAAGGTCCCAGATGAATTGGTCATCCGCAAAAAGCTCATGGCCCCATCCGCGGCTCTCATCCTTGGTTCGCTGTGCATGTTCATCTTCTCCGGCATCGTCCTCGATGTTGTGGATGCCGCAGCGGAGCAGCTGCTGGACACTAACGCATATACTGAAACCGTCTTGGGAGATGAGCCGATTGCCGTTCCCAATATCGATGAAATCCAGGAGGGCCGTTAAATGAACGCAATTGTGTATGCATTGTGGCTCATCAAGGAGATTTTCGTAGCCGGCATTAGCTTGGCACTGGCGGCCTTCAAACCGGATAACGAATACAATCCGGTTATTATTCGCTACCCCCTGCGTGTGACTAGCGCCTGGGAAATCTTCTGGTTTACGTCTTCCATTACCGCAACCCCGGGCACGCTCTCGCTCGGTTTGCGTGAACCACCCCGCCAAGGACTGCCGCGTATCGTGCTGGTACAGGCCGTCCAAGGATCCGACCCGGCGGGAATCGTGGCTGATCTGGCTGAGATGGAACAGCGCCTCGCCCCGCGGGTTAAGGACATCGATTATGGCGTGCCGGGCCAAGGGGAGACGACAGAATTGGATGAGGCTTTCTACGAGTATCCGCTCGAGTCTGTGGGACGCTATATGCGCTCGCCTGACTTGGCGCGGGCGGAGGACACTCCGCTTTCAGAAAGCCAGGCGGACGTCGAAAAGCCAAAGCGCCGAGCCCGCAACGTACAACGCAGAAAGGAGACCGAGCGATGATTGACTTTGCCACATTGTCCCCATTCGGCTGGGTCGTATTTGTATGCGTATTCATCATTGGCATCGCCACGTGGTGTGGCGTGCTGCTAGCGCTTCGTACTCGCGATGAACTCACCCGCGCCATTACCTCGGATATAGTTTTCTACGGCATGATCTGCATGTATTTAGCGTGGTCGATGACCAATAACGCCCCGATGGCGTATTACATTGCACTCCTTGGTGCCATTGCCGCCGGTGTGCTACCGACGCTATCGATGGCCCGCATTATTTCGAAGGGCAGGCGGTAAACCATGGCCATTTCTGAAATTATCGCCTCGGTCCTGCTTATCATCGCTACCCTCTTGGTGGTCGCTACGGTGGTCTCCCTCTGGCGCGCGCCGGATGCTTTGACCCGTGCTAACTTGCTGGGCCCCACTGTGGGACTTGCGGTACCGCTGATTATCGTGGCCAAGGTAGTCGTGGACTTTGGCCGCGATGGCTTTTCCCTGTGGCTGCTCATCCAGGCACTGATCGCCTGCTTCGGCGTATGGATCATCGGCTCGGTAGGGTCCTTTTATCTGGGCCGTTCCATCTACGGCGTAACCGTCACCGACGTCAAACACGCCAAACACAACAATAGGAAAATTCAGACCGTGCACGCAGAGGAAGACGATATCTAGTCCTCTCCAGCCCCTTCTGGTGGCGAGCCGTTTCTGTTCCTGCGCGTGGCTGCGGGGAAGACAGAACAGCTCGCCGCTTTTCTGGTTGCACAGGAGGTCTTCTGAACCCACCAGCTCTCTGAATACGCAATGTGGAAAAAGTTGCACAGCAATTGCTGTGCTCGGGCTAGAATGGGTGCACGTTATTCGGTGCCTGTAGACCCGCCCCGAAGAGTTAGCAAGGAGTAACAATGAAACTCATCACGGCCATCGTTAAGCCCTTCACCCTGCCGGAAATCCGCCAGGCTTTGGAGCAGCAGGAAGTACGCGGCCTCACTGTTACTGAAAGCCAGGGCTTTGGGCAGCAGCGTGGACACAGCGAGGTATACCGAGGGGCAGAATACGCCACCGACTTTGTGCCCAAGGTGAAGCTGGAGATTGTTGCGGCCGATGACCACGTCGAAGACATCATTAATGCCATTGTGGATGCTGCCTACACGGGCAAGATCGGCGATGGCAAGCTGTGGGTAACCCCGGTTGAAGATGCCATTCGTGTGCGCACCGGCGAGCGCGGCGAGGCGGCGCTCTAAGTCCGCATGCATACCGCCGCACAGATTCGCGCCGAGGCCCATGCCTCGGCGCTTCGTGTATTGCGCAGTCTCGAGCTTCCACCGGGAACAGCGCTCGCTGCCACCGGATCCTTTGCGCGCAATGAGATGACTCCGCACTCTGATATTGATGTCATCCTCATCTATCCGGAAGGTCACGAGCCAGATCCGGCTTTGGTGGAGCAGCTGTGGTACCCCGTGTGGGATGCCAAGTACCGCCTGGATTATGCCCTGCGCACCCCGCAAGAGTGCGGGGCGATTGCCGCCGAAGATGCCTCTGCCGGCTTTGCCCAGTTGGATTTGGCCTTTGTAGCAGGGCGCAAGGTTCTGGTGGATGAGGCGCGGGCGCAATTGCTCGCAGCGTGGCGGCGCCAGCTGCAGCGCGGCTTTGATGATTTCTTGGATACCGCGATTACTCGGTGGAAGCGTTCGGGCGCTGTGGCAGCGATGACGAACCCGGACTTGAAAAATGGGCGCGGGGGATTGCGCGATATTCAGCTCTTGCGCGCGATGGCTTTGGGCAACCTGTGCGACTTTCCAGATTTGGACGTTGAGCAGCGGCTGCTTCTCGACGCCCGCACGCTCCTGCACGTCACAGCCCGGCGCCACCGGGATATCTTGGATCCCGAGTTCGCCGCAGATGTAGCTGCGGACCTGGGGTTTGAAAGTCGTTATGCCTTGACAGCGGCTTTGGTCAGCGCTGCAGCCACGGTCAATAAGGCGGTGGAGCGCGGCCTTGCTACCGCCCGTGGGGTGCTAGGCCGTAATGCTTCAGTGACCGGCCGGGGCCGGCGCCGCCCGCTCGATGTGGACGTGGTGTCCGAGGGCGGCAACATTTTCCTTTCCCGCAATCCAAATGTAGAGGACCCGTGGCTGCTCACCCGCGTGGCGGCTGCCGCGGCACGCACGGGATATATTATCGCCGAGACCACGTGGCACCAGCTGCAAGGCCTGCCCGAGCTGCCGCTACGCTGGCCGCGGGCAGCGGTGGATGATTTCTTCGCTATTTTGTCCTCGCCGCGATGCACGCCGCGCGTCATACAGGACTTGGACCGCTATGGCCTATGGGAACGCTTAGTCCCAGAATGGGGGCATGTGCGCGGCTTGTTGCCACGCGAGCGCAGCCACGTCAATGCGGTGGACCATCATCTCATCGCAACGGTAACGCGGTGCGCGCAGATGCGTACCTCGGTGGCTCGTCCTGACTTATTGCTGCTGGCCGCGCTTTACCATGACATAGGCAAGGGCTACGGACGCCCTCATGCCCAAGTAGGTGCGGAGATGATTACCCGCCAGGCAGCCCGTATGCGGTTGAGCGTCGCCGATAGGTCGCGCGCCCAAACCTTAGTGGCAGAACATACCACCTTGGCGCGGTTAGCGGCGACGATGGACCCGGCTTCCGATGCCGCTCGCGATGCCCTCTTGGCTGCCGCGCATTATGACCAGCTGACTATATCCCTGTTAGCGGTGTTGGCTGAGGCTGATGCCCAATCGACCGGGCCTGGCGTGTGGACACCGCGAGTGGAGCAAGCACAGAAATTGATCGTCGCGCGGGCACTTGAGGCGCTCAAACCACGTGTTCTCGACCGCCCTGCTGTGCATGTACCGCTATCTAGCGAAGGCGTGGCGCTCAAAGTGGATTGGGAAGACCAAGAAGTCAGCGTGTCGTGGTGCGGTACCTCTCAAGGAGAGCTAAAGCGCATCTTCGCCTTGCTATCGGCGCTGGGGTGGACCATCGTGCGGGCGAATATCGTTCGCGAGGAGGACGGTGCCTATAAGGCGGAGTTTTTCATCCGCACGGTGCAACAGACCCTAAAGGAGGCTGCGCAGGAGATAAGGTTTATTCAGTCCTATAACTCACGAACTTATACGGAGCTGCCAGATATCGAGGGGGAAGTAACCACCGCGGCTTATGATGTGGGCGGCATTTTGGTCATCCGGACGGTGGAGCGCATCGGCGCTTTAGGGCACTTGGTAGAGGCATTGCCGGACTTTGTATGGCTGCGCCATGAGATTTTGGGCGCGACGATGATCGTCAATGTGTACCTCGCCGGGCAGGTTTCTCGCACTACCGTGGTGGGGAATGTGACCAGGGCCCTGGCTAGGGACTAAGATTGAATAGTTGAACTTTAGATCGATCTAAATTAAGGGAGCGCATCCGTAGTGTTTGACTCACTATCAGACCGCCTACAGTCAGCCCTGGCGGGCCTGCGCGGTAAGGGCAAACTGACCGAGGCTGATATCAATGCCACCGCTCGCGAGATCCGCCTCGCGCTGCTGGAAGCCGACGTGTCTTTGACCGTCGTCCGTGGCTTTATCAAGCGCATCAAGGAACGCGCCCGCGGCGCGGAAGTCTCTGAGGCGCTCAACCCGGCGCAGCAGGTAGTCAAAATCGTCAATGAGGAGCTCATTGAGATCCTTGGTGGCGAAACCCGCCGCCTGAACTTGGCTAAGAACCCACCGACGGTGATCATGCTCGCCGGCCTGCAGGGTGCTGGTAAAACCACCCTGGCCGGTAAGTTGGCCAAGCACCTAGCTAAGCAGGGCCATACCCCGATGCTGGTGGCCTGTGACTTGCAGCGTCCGGGCGCGGTGCAGCAGCTGCAAATTGTCGGCGAGCGCGCTGAGGTGCCGACCTTCGCACCGGATCCGGGAACCTCTCTGGACTCCAACGAGCATGAAATGGGCACCTCGCACGGGGACCCGGTGGACGTCGCCAAGCAGGGCATTGCTGAGGCTAAGCAGAAGCAGCACGATGTGGTCATTATCGATACCGCTGGCCGCTTGGGCATCGATGAGACCCTGATGACGCAGGCGCGTAATATCCGCGATGCCGTCAACCCGGACGAAGTCCTTTTTGTCATCGACTCCATGATCGGCCAGGACGCCGTGCAGACGGCCGAGGCCTTCCGCGATGGCGTGGACTTTACCGGCGTCGTTCTCACCAAGCTGGACGGTGACGCCCGTGGTGGTGCGGCTTTGTCTATCCGTGAGGTCACCGGCAAGCCCATCATGTACGCCTCTACCGGTGAGAAGCTCGATGATTTCGATGTCTTCCACCCGGAGCGCATGTCCAGCCGCATTCTGGGCATGGGTGATTTGCTCTCCCTTATCGAGCAGGCTGAAGCAACCCTGGACCATCAGAAAGCCGAAGAGGCAGCCTCTAAGCTGGGCTCTGGCGAGCTGACGCTAAATGACTTCCTTGAGCAGATGTTGATGATCCGCAAGATGGGTCCCATCGGCAATCTGCTGAAGATGATGCCCGGCGGCAAGCAGATGAATGAAATGGCCGCCATGGTGGATGAAAAGCAGCTGGACCGCATCCAGGCGATTATTCGCGGTATGACGCCGCAGGAACGCGAGGATCCGAAGATTCTCAATGCTTCGCGCCGCAAGCGCATTGCTAATGGTTCTGGTGTTAGCGTTTCCGAGGTCAACCAGCTCATTGAGCGCTTCAACCAGGCTAAGAAGATGATGTCCAAGATGGCCGGCCAATTCGGCATGGGCGGCATGGGTGGTCGTTCCGCTACCAAGAAGAAGCCCAAGGGTCGCAAGGGCAAGAATGGCAAACGAAAGAAGGGCAAAGGCGGCGGTGGCAACCGCGGACCGAAGATGCCGGGCATGGGCGGAATGCCAGGAATGCCCGGTGGCGGCGGCATGCCGTCCATGGAGGAGCTGCAAAAGCTCCAGCAGCAATTGGGCGGCGGCGGTGGCATGCCAGGTATGCCCGGCATGCCAAAGATGCCGAAGGGAATGGAAAATATCGACCTCGACAATCTGGACTTTGGCAAGGGCACAAAGTAGTCTTTCTAACCCGTAGTCAGAGCAAGGGGGCTTCCGCATTTGCGCGGAAGCCCCCTTTTTGAGCTTGTGTTTGTCGACGTCCCCTTAAGCCGACTTCGCGAAAGCGGAGCCGGTCTTGGAGCTTAGAGGCTAGACTGCCTTATCTTGGCCAGCGTTAGGGTAGGGGACCGGATTGGCGCGCTGTTTGCCGGCGTCGGTAGGGGCTGCGGGCGCTTGCTCCACGGCTCCTGCAGCCTGCTCCGGTGGAATATCCGGGGCTTCCTGCTGGACTTTTTCCCCGTTGAGGAAAGGCTTTAGGGCCTCGCGTATCATCGGGATAGCTGAATCTGCAAAAGCATTAGTGATGTGGTGCATGTCGCGGTAGACCATCGTATTGCCGATGATGACCGGGCAGTCTCCGTTGGCATCGCAGAACCACGGAGCGGTATCAATCGAGAGCATATTCTGGTACTTCGACAGCACGACCGCACCGGGATCGTAGGGCTGGTAGACCTGTTCGAAACGCATGCCACACCCATAGGCGTCTTCGGTAGCGACGTAGCATTCATCAAACTCACGTGGGCGGCCTTCTTCATCGAATCCCCACGGGTTATCGCGGAAGCCCAAGAAGGGGATATCCCGTTTGGCCAGTTCATCCCAGAATTCCTGGTAGCCGACCGGCACAGCATCAGGGCCGGTTCCATACTCATTTTGAGGACGCGTGGTATTGGAAATTACCAAGGCCGGATCCGCTTCTTCGATTCGGTCCATTACCAGTTTGCCCCATTCGGCGCATTCCGGTGCCACAGTGACGTCATCGCCTAGCTCAATAGGGCAGCCCTGGCGTAGCAGCGGAACCAACTTAAAGCCCATCTCCTTGCCCAAGCGGTCAAGGGCGGAAGAGTATTGTTCCGCGTGCGAACCGCCTACCAAATACACCTCCTTATCCGAATTCACGTCACCGAAAGTGCATGGAGTTTGCTTATCTTTCCGGGTTTCGAAGAAAAAATCGGCAGGCATACTTTGCGGTATGAAGCACCAGTTAGCTGCAACTGGTGGCTGGATGCCGCGGGCTAATATCGGATCGGGTTTAATCTCCACGTTATCTGGCGGGGTGATGTCATTGATGAACGTGGTAGCGCCGGGGTAGAGCGCGGGATCCAAAAGCTCGGCGTCCGCATCGTCGAGGGTACGCGTCCACAGTGGCTGGATTGCCAGTAAGCCGACGACGGACGCGGCCACTAGTACGCCGCCGACACCGCGAGCGGCACCGGCTGGCTTCTTTAGAGTGGAAAGTCCCTTGCGTACTGGCAAGTCCTCGGCGGTAGGGCGCTTGCGATGTTGGCGCAGCGGCCGTTCCAAGAAGCGATGGGTAAGGTCCGCCAGCAAAAGCGAGATGGCGATGATGATAACGCCCAGCCACCACGAAGGGGTGTCTTGGCCCAAGTAAGAGGTGGACAGGATGAGCAGCGGCCAGTGCCATAGGTACAGTGGATAGGCTATATCGCCCAACCAGCGAGCTTGCTTGGACGCCATAGCCTTGGAAATCTTGCCACCGCCGCCCAAGATAATGAGTACAGCGCCTCCCAGCGGCAACAGGGATAGTGGACCAGGATATGCGGTGGTATCTGCGATAATCGCACCGGTGAAAACCAGCATCAGCAGGCCAAGACCGGTAAAGAGGTCATAGAACCGAGGTGGGATCTTCCACGAGGAACCGTAAATAGCTAGTACCGCTCCTAGGGTCAGCTCCCAAGCACGCGACCACGTGGAGTAATAGTTCTCTGGGGTGCCGTAAAGACCATGGCGCGAAGCGTAGGCAAAGGAGACGATGGTGACCATGATGAGGATGGGGCCAGCAATCTGATTCACAGTGGGGAAACTGCGCTTGCCAAGTCGCTTCTGCTTGGGCCGGAGTTTCATGATGGTAGCCAAGGTGAGGGCGAAAGCGATGCCCATGATGTAGAACTGGCCCTGTACAGCCATGGACCACATGTGCTGTAGCGGGGAAGTATCGGCAGCAGCGGCGGTGTAGTCCGCGTTTTGTTCAGCCAGCTCCCAGTTCTGGTAATACAGCATGGTCGCTGTGATCTGCTGGGTTAGCTCCGTGCGCATGAGCTGTGGTGTAAAAACGCGTACCAAGAGGTAGGTTACGCCGATGACCAAAACCAAGCTCGGAACCAAGCGGCGCAATGTACGCCAGATAGGCCACCACGGATTGAGCGAGGCGTTGGGCTTGCTTGCGTAGCGCAGCTGGGAGCCCAAGAAGAAGTAGCCGGATAGCAGCAGAAATACGTCGACGCCGCCGGAAACGCGTCCGACGAATACGTGGTAGATAACTACTAGGCCGATTGCAATACCGCGCAGACCATCAAGGTCATAGCGGTACCGGAAATTTCGTGGTGATTCTTTAGTCATAAACTGTCTTTTCGTGCGCCGTTTCTAATGGGTGGGGTAGAAGACGCGCCATATATATGAAACCAAGTGTCTATATTCGGCCCTTAAGGGTACTCTGCTTCTTTATCGTTGGCATAACGCACCAGCGTGTGTGACGTAGCAGTTTTTGAATTCGCCGTTCTTCGCGCTAACATACTTCAAGTTATCTTCTCGGTTGTGCTGAGCTAGATGAACTACAGAACGTAATATTCTGCGTAGCACCGTTCCCGTCTACGGTCGGCCGGTATGTCACGCGCAGATAAAATCCAAGGGTTGAACCGGCGCATTATGTAGTGCGCGTCTGTACTGCCCAGTGACTAGAAAAGGAGCCATCATGGCTGTCAAGATCAAGCTGCAGCGCGTGGGCAAGGTCCGTGCTGCTGAGTACCGCGTCGTTATTGCGGATGCCCGTACCCGTCGTAACGGCAAGGTCATCGAGAACATCGGTATCTACCACCCGAAGGAAGAGCCCTCCCTCATCCAGATCGATTCCGAGCGTGCACAGCACTGGCTGTCCGTTGGCGCACAGCCAACTGAGCCGGTTCTCGCTCTGCTGAAGGTAACCGGTGACTGGCAGAAGCACAAGGGCCTCCCGGGCGCAGAGGGCACCCTGAAGGTTGCTGAGGAGAAGAAGTCCAAGCTGGAGATCTTTAACGAGGCACTGGCTGAGGCTAACAATGGCCCGACCATCGAGGCCATCACTGAAAAGAAGAAGAAAGCCAAGGAAGAAGCTGAGAAGAAGGCTGCTGAGGAAGCTGCTGCTGCAGAGGCTGCCGCTGCTGCCGCCGGAGAAGCTGACGCTGAGGCCGAGGAGAAGGCTGAGGAAGCTTCCGAGGAGTCCGCAGAGTAATCTGCCTCCCTTGTTAAGCGCATAGCGCTTTAGCTTCGGCCCCCGCCGCTACGATCACTGATCGTAGTAGCGGGGCCTTTATAGTTTGGGGGAAGAACGCCGGCACACGATAGCGACCGCGCACGCTAATCCTTGGCGGGGCTGCGTGCGCGGTCGCTGCTGACAGTGACGCGCTAGGAAACTTGCGGCATCCATGTCGGGGATAGGCCAGTTCGCCTTTAGTTCTGTGGCTTGTAGCTGGAGTAGCGGCTGTAGACGTTAGAGGGGTCCTTAAAGTCCATGCCGCGCAGGGCGCCTGCAACAACAGGTGTGAAAAGCTCGAGGATCTGCTCGCGTGGAAGCTGTGACATGGGGCCGTTGATGGCAAGTACGGTAAATCCGTGTATGGTCGACCAGGCCAGCAGAGCATTCTGCATGAAATACGTAGCGTCAGTGGTATTGTCCAGTGCTTCCGCGTGGTGGGACAATAGGGCGAAGAAGTCGCGAATCTGCTGTAGGTGATCCATCTTTGGATCATCTTCCGTATTGGGATCTACGCCAAGCATGAAACGCAGCGCCTTCCACTCCAGCATGCAGCGGAAGAACTTGGTCTCATCCAAGGCAAACTCGAGGTAAGCGTACCCAATCTGCATCAGGTGCTCTGGAAAATCTAGGCCCTCTGCGGTCTCGGTAGTTTCGTGTAAACGCCGGACCAACTCATCGGTGGCAAGTTCAGCGACCTTATCGTGCAGTTCTTCTTGGTCCCTGAAGTGGCGGTATGCGGAGGTAGGGGACACTCCTGCTTCGCGGGTTACCGCACGGACAGTAATTGCGTCGGGGCCGCTTCTTTTACCTAGTTGAACAGCGATACGGAGCAGCTCATCGTGGAGGTTTCCATGATGGTAGGGCTTATTGTGAGTTTCTTTAAAATTCATATTATCACCAAAACCTATGCGTGTATAAATTATTTGGTTAGCATGGTGAGCAGTAAAATCGCGGGGGTAGAAGGGCCGCCGCTCTCGCTTGTGGCCTCGACCTTATGTACCTCATATGCAGGAAGGTGCACGATCGAGCCGGGGGTGAGCGTGATGGTTTCACTGCCGTAGCTGAAGTCAAGCTCACCGCGCAACGCCTGTACGGTGATGGGATGTGCGGCCTTATGGTCGGGCAGGGACTGTCCAGGTGCAAAGCTAAAGAGAATGAGGTTGGCACCATCGGCGCTCAAGACGCGCTGTACGCCCGGGCGCGGGCGGTGCGGATCGGTATCTGGCGCGATGTCCAGCAGGTTTAGCGCGGACATCACGGCTTCCTCGCCTGAATGAGAAGCTGCGCCAAACGTATCTGGGGAGTTGGTTGGTAGATCGCTCATGAGCCCACTTTAACGACAATGAGACTCAAATTCTGGGCTTGCTTTCCAAAGCGCCAAAATTAATGACTGACAAGGGCAAAGAGGTCTCGTGCTGTCAAGGGGTGAATGCGCCACTTCGACCGGGAGGTAGTTGTGACGCGTTGGACTCCGAAGGATGTTAAGGATGCTGCTGTTGAGCGCGTGGTGGCAGGCGAGGCAGTTAGCCTGGTCGCGC
>NZ_JASPHV020000032.1:0-16181 GCF_030229435.2 Corynebacterium sp. MSK122
AGATGTGTATAAGAGACAGGCCCCTGAGCAGCCGCAGCCGGACCAGCCCGCGGCCGAGGCCGAGCCGGAGATTGCCCCGGCCGCCGAGGTAGTAGACACCTCCGCAGACGCTGCGGACAATTCCTCGCCGGAGGACAAGGCCGCGCTCGCGTCCTTCCTATACACCGCGGACCAGCTTAAGGGGCTGGGCGGCGTGAAGCACGCGCAGATTGTCGGCCTGAGTAAGGACCAGCGCGCCGCGCAGATCATGGTCACCCCAGAAACCGCGCCGACGGACGCCGCGACGGTCAACGTCGCGCACGCGCTGCGCTCGGCCACCAGCGAGATTGAAGACGCCACCGGCACCGACATCGGCCTGACCGGCCTAACCGCCGTGCAGCTCGATATCACCGAGCGCCTCGAGGAAGCCATGGCGCCGTACCTGGCAATC
Source organism: Corynebacterium sp. MSK122 (assembly GCF_030229435.2). Classification (NCBI taxonomy): domain Bacteria; kingdom Bacillati; phylum Actinomycetota; class Actinomycetes; order Mycobacteriales; family Corynebacteriaceae; genus Corynebacterium; species Corynebacterium sp. MSK122. The sequence continues at coordinate 431 of NZ_JASPHV020000032.1, forward strand.
GTCGTGGGCCTGGCCATCGTGCTACTGCTGTTGGTCTTCCGCTCCATCCTGGTGCCGCTGGTTGCGGGCCTGGGCTTCCTGCTGTCCGTCGGCGGCGCCTTCGGCCTGACCGTGCTGGTCTGGCAGGAAGGCCTGTGGAACCTAGTTCCCGCACCGGGCCCGCTGATTTCCTTCATGCCGATCTTCCTCATCGGCGTGACCTTCGGCCTAGCGATGGACTACCAGGTCTTTTTGGTCACCCGCATGCGCGAGCATATCTCGCGGCATCCGGAGGGCACCGGCGGGCGATATAGCGCCGTCGACGAGGCCACCATCACCGGCTTTACCCAGGGCGCCCGCGTGGTCACGGCCGCGGCCATCATTATGATTTCGGTCTTCGTGGCCTTTATTAACCAGCCCCTGCCCTTTATCCAGATTTTCGGCTTTGCCTTGGCCGCCGGCGTGCTTTTCGACGCCTTCTTTATCCGCATGACCCTCGTCCCCGCCACCATGTTCCTCATGGGCCGCGCGACGTGGTGGATGCCAAAGTGGTTGGCGAAGATTCTGCCCACCCTGGACATCGAAGGCACCGCCCTGGAAGAAGAATGGGAAGCTAAACACGCCACCCCGGCCCCAACCCCTAGCCCTGCAGACAAGGAAGAAGAGTAAAGATGGACTTGAGTTTCGACGTCGGCAAGCGCCTGCCCGAAGGCCCCGGCAAGCACGGCCGCAGCGGTGTCATCCACACCCCGCACGGTGATATCCAGACCCCGGCCTTTATCCCGGTGGCGACCAAAGCCACGGTCAAGACACTTACCCCGGAGCAGATTCGCGCCACCGGTGCGCAGGCCATCTTGTCGAATGCGTACCACCTCTACCTGCAGCCGGGCCACGACATCGTGGACGAGGCCGGCGGCGTGGCCAAATTTGAAAATTGGCATGGCCCGACCTACACCGACTCCGGCGGATTCCAGGTCATGTCGCTGGGCGTGGGCTTCAAAAAGGTCCTTGCGATGGACATTGCGGATCTCAGCGATAAGGACATCCGCGCCGCCAAAAAGGAACGCATGGCGCAGGTGGACGAGGACGGCGTGGATTTTAAATCCGTCATCGACGGCTCCAAGCACCGCTTTACCCCCGAGAAGTCCATGCAGATCCAGCACGGGCTGGGCGCAGACATCATGTTTGCCTTCGACGAGCTGACCACGCTCGTTGATACGCGCACTTACCAGGAAGAATCGGTCGCGCGCACGCACCGCTGGGCCAAGCGCTGCCTGGATGAGCACGATCGCCTCACCCGCGAGCGCGCCCACCGCCCGAAGCAGTCGCTGTGGGGCGTTGTTCAAGGCGCGCAGTATGAGGACCTGCGCCGCCAGGCCACCCGCGGCCTGCTCGACCTCGACCGCGCCGCCCGCGAGGACGGTAAGCGCGGCTTCGGCGGCTTCGGCATCGGCGGCGCGCTGGAAAAGGAAAACTTGGGCACCATCGTCGGCTGGGTGTGCGATGAGCTACCTGAGGACAAGCCGCGCCACTTGCTAGGCATCTCCGAGCCGGACGATATCTTTACCGCCGTCGAAGCCGGCGCCGATACCTTCGACTGCGTGGCGCCCACCCGCTCGGCGCGCCGTGGCGGCGTCTACACCCTTGACGGCCGCATGAACCTCACTAATGCGCGCTTCAAGCGGGATTTTGCCGGCGTGGACGAGGAATTCGGCGGCTACGTATCCGAGAATTACTCCCGCGCCTACCTGCACCACCTGCTCAAGGCGAAGGAATTCCTCGCCGGCACGCTGTGCACTATCCACAATGTGGAGTTCATGATTCGCTTGGTGGACAATATCCGCGCCGCCATCGACGGCGGCTACTACGAGGCCTACCGCGATGAATTCCTCGGCCGCTACTACGCCGGCAAGTAATCTTCGCGCTTCTTCACCCACTTGATGACCGCGGCCGTCACCGGCAGCATGACGGCCTCCATCAGGGTCTTCCAGACGAATCCCACGATGACGTAGTTGATAAACCCGCCCACGGTATCCACGCCGATGACCGGTGCGGCGATGGCGCAAAACAGCAGAGTATCGCCGAACTCGCCCACCACGGTGGAGGCGATAAGGCGCGCAAAGAGGCCCTTTTCGCCCGAGCGCTTCTTCATCGCGGTCAGCGTCCAGGCGTTGAGCAGCTGACCCACCAGGTAGCCGGCCAGCGAGGCGGCCAGAATCTGCGGCATCAGACCAAGCGTGGCGGCGAAAGCCTCCTGGCCCTCGTAGAAATCGGCCGCCGGCAGCCAGATGGCGATATAGAAGCACACGGCCGCCAGGATGGCCATCGCGAAACCAATATAGACTGCACGCCGCGTGGATTTGAAGCCATAGCACTCCGAGAGCACGTCGCCGACGATATAGGCCAGCGGGAAGAGGAAGAAGGCACCGTCGGTAACCAGCGGGCCGAGCTGGACACCCTTAGTGGCATTGATATTAGAAATCAGGAAGGTCACCACAAACACGGTGACCAGCCAGGGGTAGAGGGTGGAGCGGACGGGAATGAAGCGCACCTCAGCGCCGTTCGATTTTTCCATGCCTGCCATTGTGCCAGCCCGTAGACTATGGACATGAATTCCGCGACCACCGGCGCCGGCCGTTACGCGCCAAGCCCCTCGGGCGATCTGCACTTTGGCAACCTCCGTACGGCGCTTCTGGCGTGGCTTTTCGCCCGGTCGACGGGCAGGCGCTTTGTGGTGCGCGTGGAGGACATCGATAAGCAGCGCTCCTCTCAGGAATCGGCCGAGCGCCAGCTTGCGGACCTGCGCGCGCTCGGACTGGACTGGGATGGCGAGGTCATCTACCAGCACGACCGCGACGCCGCCTATGAGCAGGCCCTAGCCCAGCTGCCCACCTACGAGTGCTATTGCTCCCGTAAGGACATCCGTGAGGCCTCCCGCGCCCCGCACGCTATTCCCGGCCAGTATCCGGGCACCTGCCGCAACCTCACCGAAGACCAGCGCGCGGCCAAGCGCGCCGAGCTAGCGGCCCAGAATCGCCAGCCCGCCCTGCGCCTGCTTGCCGACGTCCCCACATTCACCATCCACGACGCCCTCCACGGCACCTATACGGGCGACGTCGATGACTTCATCCTGCGCCGCGGCGGCCAAGACACCGGCTGGGCCTATAACTTGGCCGTTGTCGTCGACGATGCCTATCAAGGCATCGACCAGGTGGTCCGCGGCGATGATCTGCTCTCCTCCGCGCCGCGCCAGGCTTATCTCGCCTCGCTGCTCGGCATCGAACCGCCGGAGTACATCCACGTCCCGCTCGTGCTCAATGAATCCGGCGAGCGCCTAGCCAAGCGCGATGGGGCGGTGACCATGCGGGAGATGGGGGAGGAGGGGGACGTCGTCAAGCAGTTGGCGGCCTCGCTGGGGTACGAAGCTCACAGTGCCGCGGAGCTGCTCGCGCAATTCGCGCCCGACCGTTTAAGCCCTGAGCCTTATATCTGGCGGGGGTAAAATCTGGGCCCATGGACGTTCTTCTGGTGCTCATTGGGCTCATGCTGCTGACCGTGTTCGTCGTCGCCATCGGTGACAAGATTGGGCTGCCGTGGCCGGCTCTGCTGACGATCATTACCGCCTGCGCGGTCTTCGTGCCCGGCCTGCCCCAGTTCGAGCCGCCCACCGAGCTCATCCTGCCTATTTTCCTGCCGCCGCTGCTCTGGGCGCTGGCTCGGCGCACCTCGTGGGGTGTTATCCGTGAGCAATGGGTGACCATCTTGAGCCTATCCGTGCTTTTGGTGGTCGCCACCACGCTGGCCGTCGGCGCTACGGCTTACGCCTTCCTGCCCGGCATCAGCCTCGCCGCGGCCATCCTCATCGGCGCGGCCATCGCCCCGCCGGACCCCGTCGCCGTCGACGCCGTGGCCGAGCCCGCCGGCATCCCGCGGCGCATTATCACTACCTTGCAGACTGAAGGCCTATTTAACGATGCCGCCTCTATCGTCGCTTTCAATCTTGCCTTGACGGCCGTAACCCAAGGCGATGATCTCTCCTTTGGCGGCGGCGTGCTGAACTTTTTCTACTCCGCATTCGTCGCGGGCGGCCTGGGATGGGGCGTCGGCCGGCTAGTAGCGCTGTTTATCACCCACGTCCATGACGTCACCGCGCGCAATGCGCTGACCTGGGTGACGCCGTTTGCTGTCTACCTCATCTCGGAAGAGCTCGGCGCCTCCGGCGTTATCGCCGTGGTTATCGCGGCTGTGGAGCTTAATTCCCGGGCCGATATCCAGGCCGAGGACCGCCTGTCCGGCCAGTCCTTCTGGGAGACCATCGAGCTGCTCTTTACCGGCGTGGCCTTCGGGCTCATCGGCCTGACCGTCAATACGGCCATCGCGGAAGTCGGCTCGGACCTGTGGCACTCCGTGGTAGTGGGCGTCATCTTATCCCTTGTGGCCTTTGTCGTCCGTTTGGTGTGGATGTACATCTATTACCGCATCAACGTCTCCCGCGGCCGACCGCGCGTGGCGCCGTTGCGCTTGCAGGAAGTGCTGCTGATGACCTGGTCCGGTATGCGTGGCCTCGTCACCCTGGCACTGGTTTTGTCCATCCCGGCCGGCGTGTTCAGCTTCCACCATGAGCTGGCGGTCATTGCGCTGACCGTCTTGCTGGTCACGATGGTGGTGCCCGGCCTGCTCTTGCCGTGGTTGATGGAGCGCCTCGATCTCACGGAGGCTTCCCAAATCGCCAGCGATAAGATGCGCGCCGCCGTGGTTGGCCGTGCGCGTGCGGCCAGCATCGAGGCGCTGTCACACTTCCGGCCGGATGGGCATATAGCGCCCGACGCCGAAAAGGTTGATCCGGAAATTTCCGCCAACGTTATCCAGTGGCTGGAAGACCGAATTGGTGATGGCGAGGATGTGTCCGAAGACTCCCGCAAGCAGCGCGCCTGGCAGGCCCGCCACGTGGCGCTGGAGGCTCGCCGGACCGCCCTGACGGCGGCGCAGGAGGAGCTGCTGCGCATGCGCGGTTATCGAGCCTATAACCCGGCCATTGTGGACGAGGTGCTCGAGGAAATTGACCGCATGGTCCTGGGCACCAAGCGCCACTAGGCTAGGCGGCATGGATCCCTTCGATTATGCGCAGCTTGAGGACGCGCTGGATTACCTCTACGACTTCCTTGACCAGGACTTAGCGGACCGCGTGCGCGCCGAGCGCGAATTCGTTCCGGCCGGACTGGAGGGCCTGCTTGCCGACGACTCCCTCGACGACTACGTCTGGCTCTGGATCAAGGACCCAGGCCCGAATGGCTTCCGGCAATACTTGCGCGATGGGGGCTATTCCGAGGCCGAAGTCTCCCAGGCTTTCCTCTGGGCGCGCACCGAGTGGGGTATGAATACCCCGCCGCACGTCGCATGGCTGAAGGCGGATGGCTACGAGCCGCCGCGCATCGATTAGGGAGGAGGGGAGCGGCGTCGGCAAGCGCGGCCGCGCGCCCGTATACAACAAAAATCCCGACTCCGTGCTGTGTAGCAGGAGCCGGGATTTCCTTTGGCGGAGGATGTGGGATTTGAACCCACGAGGGGCGTGAACCCCGCACGCGTTCCAGGCGTGTGACATAGGCCGCTAGTCGAATCCTCCGAGAAGAAACATTAGCAGCCGTGGCAATTATTTTACCAATCGCCAGGTCAGTGCCTGTTTTCGGCGAACTAGAGCTGTTTAGTGTCGGATGGTCCTTGGGCCGCGCACCTGTGGGCGGTGGTGGCCCGTGCGGTCGGAGTCCCATTTGGCTAAACCGGCGCTCGGGCGTTAAAGTATGGGGCAGGATTCCGCGTGGCGTCCATCCTCTGAACTCCCCCAGGGCAGGAATGCAGCAAGGGTCAGGAGGCTCTGGCGGGTGCGCGGGGTCCCCTTTTTGTATGGCGTGCGTTACTATTGGGGGCTAAAAGTCGCCCTATACATGGAAGGTAGACATACGCATGTCGCTTCTTACTTTGGAATCGTCCGAACTCGCGGAGCTCGCCGCCCAGGTCCGTAAGGACTACGAGGACCTTAAGGCTAAGGGCCTGAAATTGGACCTGACCCGCGGCAAGCCAGCGAAGGCGCAGCTAGACCTCTCCAATGATCTCCTTGCTCTGCCCGGCTTGGGCAATTACACCGATGCGGCCGGAAACGACCTGCGTAACTACGGCAACCAAAAGGGCATCAAGGAACTGCGCGACATCTGGGGCAAGCTGACCAACATGGACCCCGAGCTGCTCGTAGCTGCAGACTCCTCCTCGCTGAACATCATGTTTGACCTGATTTCTTGGGCATTCCTCTTCGGCACCAATGATTCCGCACAGTCGTGGAGCAAGGAAGAAAAACTCAAGTGGATCTGCCCAGTGCCGGGCTATGACCGCCACTTTGCTATCACGGAGCAATTCGGCTTCGAGCTGGTCACGGTGCCAATGGAGGAGGACGGGCCGGATGTAGAGGCCGTCGAAAAGCTGGTAGCGGATCCGGCAGTCAAGGGCATGTGGGTAGTGCCGATGTTCGCTAACCCCACCGGCGCCGTGATTTCTGAAGACAAGGCCCGCCGCCTCGCCCGCATGGAGGCCGGCGCGCCGGATTTCCGCATCGTGTGGGATAACGCCTACGCCGTGCACACCTTAACCGAGGACTTCCCGGAAATCCTGCCGATTCTGGATATCGCAGCGGAGGAAGGCAACCCGAACCGCTTCTGGGCCATGTCTTCGACTTCGAAGATCACCTTCGCGGGCGCGGGCGTGGGCTTCTTCGGCACCTCGGAAGATAACCTCGAGTGGTACCTGGAGCACGCCGGTATCCGCGGCATCGGCCCGAATAAGATCAACCAGCTGGCGCACTACGAGTTCTTCGGCTCCGCCGATGGCGTGCGCGCGGTAATGCGCCGCCACGCCGCGCTGATTAAGCCCAAGTTCGATGCCGTGCTGCGCATCTTGGACAAGCGCCTCGGCGAGTACGAGGTGGCGCAGTGGACCACCCCGAAGGGCGGCTACTTCATCTCCCTCGACGTCGTCGACGGCACCGCTAACCGCGTCTGGGAGCTCGCGCGCGATGCCGGCATCCTGCTCACCCAGGCCGGATCCGCCTTCCCGTATGGCCAGGACGACAATGACCGCAATATCCGCCTCGCCCCAACCCTGCCGCCGCAGGAGGAGGTTGAGGCGGCGATGGACGGCGTCGCTACCTGTGTGCTGCTTGCCGCCGTGGAGAAGCTGGGGGCCTAACATCAACGCCGACGAGTCTGCCCTGTGGCTGAGCGAGATTATCCCGGCTCCGCTGGAGTTCCGCTACGTCGATGAGCGCCGGCTAGGCCTTGCCTCGCTTGCCGACGCCCAATCGCTCGCCCTCACCACCACCTTCAACGCCACCGACACCGGCCTGCAGAGCCAGGACGACGGCACCGATGTGCGCTGCGAGCTGTTGACGGTGGCGCGCACCGGGCAGCCCGAGGTGGCCGCCGCCATCAACGCTGCGGCTGACACCTTCGAAAAGGCCGGCGGCCTGCTGCCGGCGCAGCCGGGCGTGATGCTGCCGTCCATCCTCGACGTCCCTGACGTCACCGTGCACCACGGCCTGTTCATCGCGCCGTACCTGTGGGGCGGGCAGACCCCGCAATTTCGCGAGGAGGGCCGCCTGACCCTCATCTTGCAGCTGGTCATGCTGACGGATTCGGAATATGCGTTTGGGGTAGAAGAGGGCGTCGGCAAGCTGCAGGCGGCGGTGGCCGAGCAGGGCATTGACCTGCTGGACTGGTCGCGCGAGGGTTAGCCGGTAAACTGGCTAACCGTGGCTTTATACCGGAAATATCGTCCAGCAACGTTCGCGGAGGTCGTGGGCCAAGAGCAGGTCACCACGCCGCTATCCGCCGCCCTTGATGCAGGGCGCATCAACCACGCCTACCTCTTTTCCGGCCCGCGCGGCTGCGGCAAGACCTCCTCGGCGCGGATTATGGCCCGCTCGCTCAACTGCGAGCACGGGCCGACTTCGACGCCGTGCGGCAAGTGCGATTCCTGCGTCTCCCTCGCCCCCGGTGGCCCCGGCAACCTGGACGTGACGGAGCTCGACGCCGCCTCGCACAACGGCGTGGAGGACATGCGCGAGCTGCGCGACCGCGCCTACTACGCGCCGGCCGAATCTCGGTACCGCATCTTCATTATTGACGAGGCGCATATGATTTCGCCCTCCGGCGCTAACGCGCTGCTCAAAGTGGTGGAGGAGCCGCCGGAGCACGTCATTTTCATCTTCGCGACCACGGAGCCGGAGAAAATCATCGGCACCATTCGCTCGCGTACCCACCACTATCCCTTCCGCCTGCTGACCCCGCCGGCCATGAAGGGCCTGCTGCAGCGCACCGTCGAGTCCGAGGGCGTGCAGGTCGAGGACGCCGTGTATCCCATGGTTATTGAGGCGGGTGGCGGTTCCCCGCGCGATACTTTGTCCCTGCTGGACCAGCTGCTGGCCGGCGCCGGGCCCGATGGTCTGACCTACGACCTGGCCCGGCCGCTTTTGGGTGTCACCGATGTCTCGCTGCTTGACGACGCCATCGAAACCCTCGCCAACCAAGACAAACCCGGCCTCTTCGCGATGGTGGACCACGTTATCGAGGCCGGCCACGACCCGCGCCGCTTCGCCGTCGATTTGCTCGACCGTTTGCGAGATCTGATGATTCTGCAGGCCGTGCCCGGCGCCATCGATGCCGGCCTCGTCTCCGCGCCCACTGACCGCGCCTCGGTGCTTACCGCCCAAGCGCAGCGTTTTTCCGGGCCGCAGCTGACCTACCTGGCCTCCACGGTCAACGACCGCATCAGCGACCTCACAGGCGCGACCTCGCCGCGCCTGCTGCTGGAAATCATGTGCGCGCATCTGCTTATCGGGTCCACCGGTCCGGCTGCTGCCGCGCCTGCATCCGCAGCGGCTCCCGCCCCCGCCCCCGCCCCTGCTGCCAACGCTGCCGCGGTCTCGCGCGCGCCGGCTGGCCCTGCGACCCCGGGCGGTGCTCCCGCGGCCAACTCTGCCGTCGCCGGTGCTCAAGACCCCCAGTCCGCCGCTGCTGCCATCATCGCTCGCCGCCGCGCCAAGTCCCAGGAACAGCAGGCCTCTGCCCCTTCTCCTGCTCCAACCCCTGCACCGAACGCCAAGCCGCAGCCGCAAGTCCCGTCCCAACCGGAATCGCAACCGGATGCGCAGCCGCAGGCGCAACCCGAGCAGCCGGCAGCCGCCGAGCAGCAAAACACGCAGAAGCCTCAGGGCCAAGAGCCGCAACCGCAGCAGCAAGAGGCTGGGGACCCGTGGCAGCGTGAGCGGCAAATCCCGCAGGCAAAGGTGCCCGAGCAGCAATCGGCGCAGTCGGCGCAGAGCGAGGCACCGCACTCAGCGTCGGCTCAGGAGAAGCATCGCGAGCCACTGGAGAAGCCCGTGCCGGCCCGCGCGGAGGAAACAGCGCCGGAAGCCACGGCGCAGCCCGCATCGCAACCTGCCCCGCAAACGCAGGCGGCAGCGGAACCGGACGGTGACTTCGCGGAGGCCGTGAGGGAGAAATGGGTGGCGTTGAGGGGGAGCGTCGGAAAGCGGAATAAGGTGGCCGAAATCATGCTGGCCGAAGCCCGCGTGCTTGGCTTCCGCGATGGCACCCTGACGCTGGGACATACCACCGGCGCGCTGGCCGAGCGCATCAATGCGCCCGCCAATAATGCCGTCATCGTGGAGGTGCTCAAGGAAGAGTTCCAGCGCGATGTGGCCGTCAACTGCGTGGTGGGTACCGACCCGAAGACCGCCGGTTTCGATGCGCCGCGGCCGCCGCAGCGCAAGGAAGCCTGGACCCCCAATCAGCCGGCGCGCGAGCCTGCCGACGACCAGGAGGCGGAGAGTAAACCGGAAATGCCCGGGTGGCGCTCGCGCATCGCACGGGCGACGCAGGCTGCCAAGCAACGCGATGAATCGCAGTTCAGCAATGGCGTGCCGCTGCCGCCCGAGCCTGAGCCGGACTTTGCCGCTCCGCCCGAGGAGCCGCCGGCCTACACCCGCGACGACGAAGAGCGCGACATGATGGAGGCTGCACAGTCCACCGGCGAGATGGATCATCGCAGCGCTACCGAGGTAGCTATGGAGCTGCTGGAGCGCGAACTGGGCGCGCGGCGTGCCTAACCGGCAAGCACGGTACACTCGGGCGGTAGCGAAATTTACAGTTGATTTAGAAAGGAAACGACATGGCTGACCAAGACCCAATGCAGCAGGCAAATGACATGAACGACCTCATCGCGCAGGCCGCGCAGGTACAGGCGGATCTGCAGAAGGCGCAGGAAGAAATCCTTGCCACCAACGTCGAGGGCCAGGCAGGAAACGGCCTGGTTAAGGTGACCATGACCGGCGGCGCCGAGCTCGTGGACCTGCAGATCGATAAGTCCGTCGTGGACCCAGAGGACGTCGATACCCTGCAGGACCTGGTCATGGGCGCGTTCAAGGAAGCGCACGCTGCGGCCGGCCGCCTGGCACAGGAGAAGATTGGCCCGCTGTCCCAAGGCATGGGTGGCCCGGGCGGCCCGTCTTTTGAGGATGTCTTCGGCGGCAACCAGTAGCCCGCGCGATACGATAAAAGGCCGTTGCCCCGCGTTGGGGCCGCGGCCTTTTGCTGATTTTGGGAGTAATTGATGTTTGAAGGACCTCTGCAAGACCTCATCGACGAGTTTTCGCGCCTGCCGGGCATCGGCCCGAAGTCGGCGCAGCGCATCGCGTTTCACGTTTTGCACATGGAGCCCGAGGACATCGAGCGGCTACAAAACGCGCTGGGCGCGGTGCGCGATGGCGTGACCTTTTGCCGCATCTGCTGCAATATTTCCCGCGAGGATGTCTGCCGCATCTGCATTAACTCGCAGCGCGACGCCTCGACCATATGCGTGGTGGAAGAGCCGAAGGATATCCAGGTCATCGAGCGCACCGGCGAGTATGAGGGCCGCTACCACGTCTTGGGTGGCGCGCTAGACCCGCTGGCGAATGTGGGTCCGCGCGATTTGAATATTTCCACGCTGCTGCAGCGCCTGGGCGGCGTGCTGCCAGACCGCGAGCTGGCGGATTCCACCCCTGAAGCCCCGCTTTACGACGCCACCCCCACCATCCACGAAGTCATTCTCGCCACCGACCCCAATACCGAGGGCGAGGCCACCGCCGCATACCTGGTGCGGTTGCTGCGTGACTTCCCTGATTTGAAGATCACCAGATTGGCCTCCGGCATGCCGCTCGGAGGCGATTTGGAGTTCGTGGACGAGCTCACCTTGTCCCGCGCGCTTTCTGGCCGCCTGACCATTTAGCACGTTGGCGCCCCAGCCAGTGGCACGCGTGCGTGCCCGGGCGTGCGCGGGTGAGCGCAGGCTAGGGCACGGCGGCCGTGGGACCGTTTCGTGCGCGGCCGGTGAACACCGGCGGCCCGTGTGCTCTGCTCGCCTTCCCGTCATCCGCGCTGGTGGGCGGGAGCCAGGCGATTCGGCCGTTGACGCGCGCCATCCGTCCGCGACCCGGCAGCCCGTTGATGGAGTTGTGATACGGGCAGAGCAAGGCCATGTTTTCGGGGTGAGTGAGGCCGCCGCGGGAGTATTCGATGAGGTGGTGGGCTTGGCATTCGGAGGCGGGGCGTCGGCAAGCGGGCCAGGCGCAGCGGGCGCCTTCGGCCTCGAGCATGCGACGCTGCTTCGCGGAAGCCTGCCGGGTGCGGTAGAGATTGACGGGGCCGCGCTCGGGGTGGATGAGCGTGAAAAGGCCGGCGCCGGCAAGGGTGCGGCGGACGAGTTCGGCGCCGGTGATGGTAGCGCCGTTAGTCATGGCGAGGCGGACGTCGTCGCCGGCGCCGGCCAAGATTTTCAGGTAATCCGGCAGCTCGATGATGACATTGGTGGTTACGGTCGCGGGCGCGGCGGCGCGGGAACCGGTGAGCCAAGCCAGCGGGTCGGATTTGGCGGCGGCCCAAATATCGGCCATCTGCGCGGCGGGGCCGGTGAAACTCAGGGTGGTTTTCTCGCCGTGCATGATGCGGCGGCCGCCGTCTTCGCGCTCGGGCGGCGGGTTGATTTCGCGCAGGAGCCGAGTCGCCGCGCGCGAGACCTGCGCGGTAGTTCCGGCGGTGGCGCATAGCTTCTCGCGAAATTGCCAGCGCTTGGTGGGGTCAGAAATGCCGCGCGAGCGGCGGGCGATGAGCGCGAGGGTCTCCAGGCTGTGTTGGTTGCGGCGCGCGGCGGCCAGGGCGCGGGATTGGTAGCGCGAGTGGCTGGTGGGAGAGAGGAAGGCCGCGGCGGTGCGGCGCAGGGTGCGTGCTTGGTCCGCGGGCAGGGGCAGTCTGGAGGCGGCGTGGGCCTCTTCGAGAAGGTCCACGCCGCGCTTAGCGATGTCGCCCAGCTGCTCCAATAACGTCATGCCCCGCAGCCTATGGGCGGGGGCAGGCGGCTACAAGGGCAGGCGGCCGAGCCTGTGGATAACTCGGGGTTTCTGGGGCTGCCGGGCGAAGTTATCCACAGGTTTTGGCCTATCTTTGGGAGCGCGGGGGCTCAGAGGCGTTGAAACGTTCGACGCGCAGGCGGTCGACGGCCGGAATCTCAAGCGGCTCCAGATCCGCGAGGGCCACGCCCATCGCTTGGGAGAGGAGGAGATCGGCCAGCTGCGGGTTTCGGGCCAGCGCCGGGCCATGCATATAGGTGGCGATGACGCTGCCTTGGACGGCGCCTTCGTAGGTGCGCTGGGCGGAGCCATCGCTGAGATCGGCGGTGGCGGCCTGGTCGGCATTGCCATTGCCGCGGGTGAGCGTGCCGAGCGGCTGGGCGGAGGGGCCGAGGATGGTGGCACCTAGGTGGTTTTCAAAGCCGGTCAGCGGTTCGGTGAGGTCCGCGGTGACTCCGGCGCGGGTGGGCTCGGAGGCCACCTCGCCGATGGCGCGGTCCTGCATGCCGGCCGTGGTGGCGTCGAGCAGCCCGACGCCGTCGATAATGCGGCCGGAGGCGCGGAAGGATTCGCCGAGGACTTGCAGGCCGGCGCAAATGGCAAAGACGGGGCGGCCGGCGTTAGCGGCGCGGGTAAGGCCGCCATCGGAAATCAGGTGGTCTGCGGCCAGGATCTGCGCGGTATCTTCGCCGCCGCCGAGGGTGTAGATATCCAGCGTTTCGGGCACGGGCTCGCCCAAGCGGATGGGGTGAATCTCCGCCTCGAAGCCGCGCATGCGGGCGCGCTGTCGCAAGACGAGGGCGTTGCCGTCGTCGCCGTAGGTACCGAGGACGTCGGGAAGCACTAGGCCGATATTAAGCATTGGTGGCCTCCTTGGAAAGCGCCTTCTTCAAATCGCGGAAGGCGGTGTAGTTGGCGAGGACCTCGATGCGGCCCTTCGGGCAGGCGGCGAGCGCATCCATCGGATCCGGGATGAGCTCGTGGGAAATATCGGCGTAAACCAGGCGCACGGCCAGGTCGGTGCCGCGCTCGCCGGCGGCCTTGACGCTTAAGCCATTGAAGCCTTCGAATTTCACGTCCCAGAGCCAGGACATGTCGATGCCATCGGCCACCTGGCCATTGGTGGCGATGACCAGGCCATCGGCGCTGCGGTCCACCATGGACAGCGCTTCTTGCCAGCCGGCCGGGTTCTTGGCCAGCAGCAGGCGAATCTCGCGGCCCTTCCAGTGGATAGTGGAGTAGCGGCCGGCGACATCGTCGATGCCCTCGGCGGCCGCAATGGCCTTATCCAGGTCCACGCCGAAGCCCTGCACGGCCGCGGCGATGGCCTGGGCGGCGTTGCCTCGGTTCGCGCGGCCAGGCAGCGCCAGGTTCAGCGGACGCTTGGCGGTGGGGGTGATAATGCCATGCTTATCGACGCCCCAGGTAGGCTGCGGCCGGCGGAATTCGCGGCCGTCGGCAAGCGGCTTAACGGCATACCAGTCATCCTCGGTGCGCACGACGTGCCCGCCGGTGCGCGGGCAGGTGACGGAATCGCCGAGCCAGCCGGCTCCGGCCGAGACCCAAATGACATTCTTGGCGTCATAGGCCACGGAGGTCATGAGCACGTCGTCGCAGTTGGCGATGACGAGCATGTCCGGGTGAGCCTCCACGGCGCCGCGCAGCGCGCGCTCAATCTTGTTGATTTCGCCCACGCGGTCCAGCTGGTCGCGGGTGAGATTAAGCAGAACCAGAACCTGCGGGTTGAGGCTATCGGCCACGTGGGGCACGTGGAGCTCGTCCACCTCGAGCACGAGGTGGGAGGCGTCTTTGCCGGCCATGAGCGCGGAGATGATGCCGGCGTCCATGTTATCGCCGCCGTCGTTGGTGGCTACGGTGTGCTCGGCGCGAACCGCGGCGGCCAGCATGCGGGTGGTGGTGGACTTGCCGTTGGTGCCGGTAACTAGCACGGCCGGGCGCCCACCGCCCAGGTTGGTCATGATGGAAGGGTCAATGGCATTGGCGATTAGACCACCGATCATTCCGCCGGCGCCACGGCCGGTGGCGCGGGAAGCGGTGGTGGCCAGCTTCGCGGCGGTGGTGGCGGTGGTGGTGCGCAACTTCTTTAACGCACCCGGGACTCTAAAACTCATGTCCCCTAGGGTAGTCGGGCGGGCGGCTTAGTCGTTCTTTTTCCCCGCCGAGCCGCCAGAATTTCGGCGGCCTCTGCCACGACCGCCGCGGCCGCCGCGGCGCCGGCGACGCTTCTGGTTCTTGCCGCCGCCCTTTTTGTTGCTTTGAGACGAGCGGTGGGCCCGCGGCGCTGGCTTAGTGGATTCGGGTTCGGGCTCGGCGTCTTCGATGCGCGTGAGGGCGTCAAGAAACGCGGCGTCTGACATCAGCGGGATGCCTTTGCGGTGGGCGTGCATGGGTTTGCCCACCAAGTCCGTGGTGACATTGCAGACCACCAGCGAGGACTCGCGGGTAAGCTTCTCGGAATAGTTGAGCTCTTCGCGCATGAGCGCGGCGATGATGGTGTCTGGGTCCTCGAGGATTTCCGGTGCGACCACGATTTCCATGCCGCGGCGCAGCTCCTTGCCCGGCTCGTATTTGCCGGGGTTGTGGTGCTGGACGGGGGCCTCGGCGGCGTCGACGCGCACGTGGGAGCGTTGCAGGCCGAAGCGATCGGCGCGTACGTCCTCAGGCGCATAGCTGCGCACAGTGCCGCCTTCTTGCTTGCGGTAGAGCGCGATGAGCAGCTCGGTGTCCTCGCGCGAAGTTTCCGTCTCGGGGCGGGCGGCTCGCTCCACCGAGGCCTGCGGCGTGGCGTCTAGGCCGCTCTGCTTGGCGACGCCCCCCAGCCGCACATCATTTGCCCGCACCTGCTGCGCGTAGGAGGTGGCCAAGGTATCGATAATGCGGACAGGCGTGGGGACGTGTCCGACCTTTTGGCGGCGTCGGCGGCCCTTATTGCGGCCACGGTTGCGCGCACGGTTTTGGCGCGCGGCGGCCATCATGGCGCGGCGGGCCTCGGCGACGAGAAAGCCCCAGGTATAGGGGAGATCGTGGACGATGAGCGTGCGGCCGTCGATAAGCTTGTCTAGCGATTTAAGGATCTTGCCAAAAGCTGGCGCCTGCTCAATATCGGTGGTGCTCAGCCCGTGGAGGTGGCGCGGGCCGGCGTCGATATCGGGCTTGAGGACGGCGTGGAAGAGCTGGCCTTGTTCGCCGGCGTCGTTGAATGCGATGGCGTCGATAGTCACGATGCGCCCGGTGCTGGGGTGAATGCCGGTGGTCTGTAGGGTCAGCGCCACGTAGGGGTAGTCGGCCGCATCGGTGGATGAGTCCTGTCTCTTATACACA
>NZ_JASPHV020000033.1:0-14231 GCF_030229435.2 Corynebacterium sp. MSK122
GGTGGTCAATAGCTGCAGGGAAACGCCCGGTCCCATTCCGAACCCGGAAGCTAAGCCTGCACACGCTGATGGTACTGCAACCGGGAGGTTGTGGGAGAGTAAGTCACCGCCGACACCAAACAACAAATAAACAACTCAATAACCCAGAAGGGAAGGAGACGGTCCACCACCGTCTCCTTCCCTTTTTCGCGTTTTGCCGCAACAGGCGCCACACGACGGAACTTCGCCACACCCGTCCAGTGGCTCTAGACCCCATGGAACTGCACACACCTGCCGGGAAAGAGGCAGGCAACGAACCCTAAACCCTTCCTTTCACCCCCGGTGCTTTGTGGGGTGCGACTCCGGGGATCCCTGCGGATTTAGGGCACCCTATTCGAACATAAACACCCCCACCAAGGCCTCATGTCCTTCACTCGGGATACTATAAGAGCGATTGTTAGAAAACACGTACGAATCCTGTTCTTCTCTGTTGGAGTGTCCCGTCCATGACTGTCACGCTAAGCCCGCCCGAACCAGATACCACGCTCGACTCCCCAGACACCCTCCTCATCGGCGACCAGGCCGACGCTTACCAGCTAGACGATGGTGATGTGCCGGAAGTGTTCTACACCACCAACGCCCCCGGAAATCACATTGGTAAAGCCGGCACCTATACGCGCAAAACCTCCTGGTTCCTCTACCGCGCCATCCTCCCCCAATTAGACGAGGATGTTGACCTAAGCCTGACCAGCCTGGCTAAAGACCTCGGCATCTCCTACTCGAAGCTCCTCGGATATCTGCGCGCCCACTTCCGCATGCGCCAACTACCCCTAGTCACCGAAGTCCAAGGCCACCACTGGATACTCGACCTGAACAAGCTGCGCATCATCGACCGCGAACTCAACAGGCTTGAAGACAACCCAGACCACCTTGAAGCCATCGACGCCGCACTCGCAGACTTCCTCACCCCCACCACACCCAACCAAACAGTACCCACCGATGCTGATCTGCGCCGATTTATCCGCACCTTCATCGACTGCCACCTGCGCCCCGAAGACAAAGAACAACAACCCCAACCACGACTGCGCATCAACTACAACCCAGATAACACCACCACACTATCGCTTACCTGCGATAGCGCCACCGCCACCATCATCGCCCGCCACATCGACGCCTACACCAACCAGGCCGCAACCACCGCCGCACAAGCACTCATCGACCTGATCCTCGAAGACACCCACACCAGCGTCGCCATCAACACATTCACCACCAACCCCAACACCAACCTGGTCTTTCACCCCGGTGCCGGATGGATAAACCTCGACCACGCCCCCACAGACAACACCTTCATCCGCCGACTTAAAGCCGACGAGATAGACTCCTACACCCCCAACACCGACATCCGCGCCTACACCCAAGGACGCGACGCCACCTGCCGCTGGCCCGGCTGCACCGTCCCCGCCACCAGGTGCCAACTCGACCACCGCATCGAATACCACCACGGCGGGCCCACCAGCCCAGACAATTTAGTACACCTCTGCCAACACCACCACAACATCAAAACCGACCGCAGAATCCACTACATCCTCGACCCCATCACCGGCACCATCGCCTGGCTCCACCACGACGGCACCTACCAACTAGACCACGCCACCGGACCACTAGCGACCTCCCAAGCCCACTGGAACCACACCTGGGCCCAATACCTCGCACTACAACAACAAAGAACAAAAAGAAGGGAGGGCTAGGGAGTAGACCGGAGCCTGCGGTGTTGTGACCAGGAGAACGGTTGTGCCGGCTTCTCGCATGCCGTTTTCCTCCTCAGGGATGATGTCGGCCGGAGATCACGGTCGCTAGACTTAAATAGGTAATTTCCCATTTACAAGGAGAACTTGTCTCATGACTGATGCTGCGGCTCGCGCCGTTGACTTGTTTAAGCAATACGGAAGCGATGACACAGCCGTCGTCGCTCTTGATCATGTATCCATTGAGTTCGGTAAGAACGAATTCACTGCGATCATGGGCCCATCGGGTTCCGGTAAGTCGACGCTGATGCACACCATGGCTGGTCTCGATTCAGCGACCTCCGGATCAGCATTTGTCGGTGATACCGATATTTCTGCGCTCAATGACAAAGATATTACGGCACTGCGTCGTGACCGGCTGGGCTTTATTTTCCAGTCCTTTAACCTTGTGCCTACGCTGACTGCGGCGGAAAACATTACGCTGCCTACGGATATTGCGGGTAAGGACGTCGATAAGCAGTGGTTTGAAGAGGTCACTAGCCGCCTTGGCCTAGCAGAGCGCCTGGAACACCGCCCAGCTGAATTGTCTGGCGGACAGCAGCAGCGCGTGGCCTGTGCTCGTGCATTGGTTTCTCGGCCGGAAATCATCTTTGGCGATGAGCCAACGGGCAACCTGGATTCGAATTCTTCGGCCGAGGTGCTCGACATTTTGCGAACCGCGGTGGATAAGGACAACCAAACAGTGGTCATCGTGACGCACGATGCCAAGGCCGCCTCGTATGCGGACCGGGTGGTTTTCCTTGCTGACGGCAAGCTTGTGAATGAGTTGCACAATCCGACGATGGAGGCCATTCACCAGGTAATGGCGGAGATTGAGGGCTAAATGGCACGCGGAAACGCAATGCGCAGAGTATCTCTGCGTAATATTGTGGCGCATAAGTTGCGCCTTGGGCTGACGATTCTTGCGGTGGTTTTGGGCACTGCGTTTATTGCCGGCTCGTTTATGTTTACCAATTCGCTGAAGTCTACGTTTGACGCCGCCGTGGATAATCAGTTCCGCGGCGTGGATGCAGTGGTGAGCCAAAAGGACGACAATGGCGCGAAACTGGATGACAAGTTGCGTCAAAAGTTGGCCGACGATAAGGATGTCAAGAACATCAATATCGCGGATTCGGAGACCGTTGTCGCGGCCGATGAGAACTCGGAGGCCTATCAAACCCAGGGCGGCACGGCCAGCGTTGTCCCGTTCTACTCAGAAGACAAGGTCGTTGGTGGCGCCGATGAGCTGAAGGAGGGCGAGGCGCCTAGCGGTAAGAACGAGGTCCTCGTCAACTCTTCCGCGGCAGACAAATACGACATTTCCGTGGGCCAGAAGCTGACTGTGGTTCACCCTGATGAGCAGGATACGGTGACGGTTTCTGGCATCTCGGAGCCTGCGGTCGACCAGGGCGAGAGCATCGTGCTGAGCATGGCTGAAAAGGATTACCTGGAGCGCTATGGTGCGCCGAGCCAGCTCAAGGTTTCTGCAGCCGATGGAGTGGATGCGAATGCCTTGGTGGACCACCTGAATGAGAAGTATGAAGTCGAAGCGGAGTCGGGGGAGCGCCTGGCTGAGGAGACCTCGGAGATGATGTCTTCTGCTTTGAAGTTCATCAATTACTTCCTCATCGCGTTCGGCCTAATTGCGCTGCTGGTGGGCACCTTCATCATTGCAAATACTTTCTCGATGATTGTCGCACAGCGCACCAAGGAGTTTGCTCTCTTGCGTGCGCTGGGTGCTTCCCGTCGCCAGATCACAAACTCGGTGGTGGTGGAGTCCGCCATTGTTGGTGTTCTGGGGTCCATAGTTGGCGTGGTTGCTGGTATGGGGTTGGTCGCAATCATTAAGGCAGTCATGAGCGCGCAGGGAATGCCTCTCGATGGCGGCTTGGGCCTGAGCGTTTCGGCAATCGTAGTTCCAATCATTTTGGGCACTATCGTGACGGTTGTATCTGCGTGGGCGCCGGCACGGCGCGCGGGTCGCGTGCAGCCGGTTGAGGCAATGCGCACTACCGAATCTGCTTCCGGAACTTCCCTGAAGGTACGCACGATTTTCGGTGCCATTATCTTGCTGGTGGGTATTGTTGCGGCGTTGGCAGGCGTGCTTTCCGACGGCGAGACGAACGTCCGTGCCATCCTCGTCGGCGTCGGCGCATTCGGTGTCATCGTGGGATTCTTCCTAGCCGGCCCTGCTTTGTCGCTGCCTTTGGTGCCGACGGTGGGCAAGGCAATCGGTAAGCCGTTCGGCGCCATCGGTTCGTTGGCGGCTACCAACTCTCGTCGCAATCCGCGCCGCACCGCCGCCACTGCCTTCGCGCTGACTTTGGGTGTGGCCCTAGTGACTGCTATTGGCATGCTGGGCGCAACTATGAAGTCCTCCGTGGCCGATACCGTGGAGCAAAGCATTACCTCTGATTACCTGCTTTCCGGTCCTAGCTCTGGTGAGTTCCCGACGCCGAAGGACACGGGTAAACGCGCGGCGGAGGCCGAGGGCGTCGATAAGGTGATTACCGTCGGTATGGCTCCGGTGGCCGTCGATGGTCAGGCATCGATGGATTATGGTCCACAATTCCAGCAAACGATGACTGCGGATGGAGATCCGTCGTCGATGATTGCGCTCGATATGGTCGAGGGTGATGCCAACTTGGAGAAGGGCTTCATTGCTACCGAGGACTTTGCCAAGGAGCACGGCTGGAAGGTAGGAGAGACCTACAAGGTTACTTCTGCGGAAAAGGATAAGAAGGCCGAGGCGAAGCTGGTCGGTACCTTTAAGCCCACCGATGTAGTGCAGAATATGGTGCTTTCGCAGGATGTGGCGGAAAAGGTCGCACCGAAGAAGTCCTTCACCGTCCAAATGGTGGGCGTCTTGGGCCAAGAAGGCTATGACAAGGAAGAGCTGCGCCATAACCTAGAAGACTCGGTCAAGGATTTGGTTGTGGTCCAGGTTAATTCTGGTGAGGAGTATGCCGGCCAGGCGGCTGGCTTTATCGACCAGATGCTTTCCATCCTGTATGGCCTGCTTGCCCTTGCGGTGATTATTGCCGTGCTGGGAATTGTCAATACCTTGACCCTGGGTGTTATTGAGCGCCGCCAGGAGATCGGCATGTTGCGTGCCGTGGGTACGCAGCGCCGCCAGATTCGCACGATGATCACTCTTGAATCGGTGCAGATTGCGCTCTTCGGCGCGGTGATGGGCATCTTTATTGGCTTGGGCCTCGGTTGGTCTTTCATCGAGATCCTTGGTGATGAGGGACTGGACTCTGCGCAGATTCCGTGGGCGATGGTGCTCATCATGCTGGTGGGCTCGGCCCTCGTCGGCATTATCGCGGCAGTATGGCCGTCGCACCGCGCGGCGAAGACGCCGCCATTGGAAGCAATCGCCGACTAGCTGCCTAGTCTAAGGCCTCCCCTCATCACACGTTGAGGGGAGGCCTTAATGCTTTTACGCGGCCATCCATGCCTTGACTGCCGATACCGCATCCTTGGTCTTCATATCGGGCAGGTAGGCGTGCATGGTGGCCAGCGCGATGGAAGGAAGCTTCAATTCATCGTGATAGCACAGGTACCACGGGTGCTCCTCGGGTTGGAATTTGCGCTTGCTGGCCGCGAGGGTGCGGAAGCCGTAGAGCGGTTCGACTTCTTCCCCAATGCGATTGAGGGCGACGTCGAGCCAGTTAGGCTCGTCAGGCTGTCCAGCCAATGGCGCACCGGACAAGGAGATCCAGGCAAGGCCTTCGGACTGGGCAATGAGCATTGCCTCTGAGATGAGGAGCTCAATTACTCCCTTAAAGCCGTGCTCGTTGCGGCGCATGACGTCGAGAACGTAGCCGGTAATAGCACCGTTTTCGTATACCGGCATCCAACTGGTCACACCATGCAAAGTGCCGTCGGCGGATTCAGCAAGCAAAAGCCGGGTGCCGGTCACCGTCATTTCTTCTAAGCCGCCGAGGGTAAAGCCCATCTCGGGTAGGGCCTTGTCGGAAACCCAGTCCTCGCTGAGTGCGCTAATGCGGGCGATAGAGGCTATATCTAGCTCCTCCCACGTGGTCCACCGAGTACTAACTCCTTCCTTCTCGGCTTTGTTTCGGGCCGTGCGCACATTTTGGAATTTCTTTCCTTTGAATTCCACGGATTCGCAGTTGAGGACTGCTTCTTCTGCAACTTGAAGGCGCTTGAGCTGCGGGTGAGCATCCGCGAACTGCGCATTGACGGAATACCACGCCACGGCCCAGCCTTGCTCGGAGGCAAAGCGCTCGAATTCGGCGCTGATATCGCGGCCGACGGGGGCGCCCAGCGTGAGCGCAATGCCATTGGAGACACGGTAGGCCACATAGGAGTCACCGTGGAAGAAGTACCGGTTGGATTTCCACAGCGTCATAAAGGAAAGATGATCGCCGGTGCCGGATTCGAGCAGGCGGCGGGCCGAGTCGCGGTCGGATTCTTGTGCAGGATCAACGGGCCGAGAAAAGCCAAGGTAGAGCCGGACTGCTAGCAGGATCCAGAAGGCGTTTCCAACCCATAGGTAGATGAACCAGGAAAACATCGTTGCCGGCGCGACGTGGTGGGGAAGGATAAGCGCAACAACGGCCGGAACGAAGCGCAAGGGAGTCTCTGCGAGGATGTCGGCAAGATTTGCTGGGGGAACGGTGTTGTGCAACGAGGCTGTAAGGATCCACAAGCCCGCGCCGAGGGAAGAGGCAAGGATGGCGAAGACAATAGTGCGGGTGAAAAATGCGCGGTTTTCGCGGATCCGGAAGAGCGAATAATTGATAAGCAGCATGAATAGCGCCAAGAGCCAGGGCAGGATGACGAGCACGAGGTTGGGCAGGAGGTAGCTCAGGCGGGAATCATCCCAAAGCTGGTAGGTCAGCAACGCGATGGCCAGTACTTGGGTGATAACCGCCATCCACCAAGCGAGCACGCGGCCGCGCATGAGACCAAAGCACACCACCAGCTGGATGATGAATGGCATGATATTGGCTACCAAGGCGCCGATGCCTTGGGCACGGGCGAGATCGACTGCGGCGGTACAGCTGGTAGAAGTTAGCGAATCTGCG
The DNA here is from genome assembly GCF_030229435.2 of Corynebacterium sp. MSK122. Classification (NCBI taxonomy): domain Bacteria; kingdom Bacillati; phylum Actinomycetota; class Actinomycetes; order Mycobacteriales; family Corynebacteriaceae; genus Corynebacterium; species Corynebacterium sp. MSK122. The sequence goes on from NZ_JASPHV020000033.1 coordinate 6,821, forward strand.
CAGACTTGAGTGGCCTCCAGAGCCGAAAGGTGTGGTGCCCACAGGAGCTGTGTGATTTGGGAGAACGGACCTTCGGCCATGGGGTCGAGTGCCACGAAGGCGGGGCCAATAGCTACGCAGGCGATACCGACGGCGAGGAGCACGCGACGCTCCCTGATGGAAGGCGGCGCGGATTCGGGCTTAAAGAGCAATTGGCCAGCCGTAATGGAAAGCATGGCGGCGACGATGCCGAGAACATCTGACATGGTGCCGGAGTAGAGCACAAAAGTGGCGGTAAGCACGATAAGCGAAACGCGCAGTCGGCGGCGCCATAGGCGGGGGAGTAAAGCCGAAGCAAAACCAGCGGCACCGGCGATAAAGCCGATAGGGGTGAGGAAGGTATCGCTCAATAAGTCATTGCCCCATCGATTTAGGCCTACGGTCTCAATGCCGCGGGCGAGCACGATGGACAGCGGGACGCTGACGAGCTGGGAGACAACTCCTACCGCCAATGTGCGCAAGGAACCTAAGCGCCATTCAGCGGGAACGAGCCAGAGCACGATGAGCACGGACAAAATAATGGCGCCACCGGGGTGCGCGGTAGTCAGCGCCAGCCAGTGGGAGGTGGGGAAATCCACTAGGTGAAGTGCCCACATAATGACTAAGACGGCTAGGGAAACGGGAAACCTGGTCAGGATGGTTTTAAGAACGGACATCGTGGGCTCCAATTCCATCGAAGGGATCCTTGATAGCGGTCATTCCACCGCGGCTAGCGGCCCAAGCGAAGGATTCGCGCAGGGCTGGGCGCCACACCTGGAAGGAGTGGCCGCCGGGCCGGGTGCCAAAGTAGGTTTTCATGCCGGCGGCGCGGGCGGCATCGGAAAGCGAGCGCAAAGCATTGACCGAAGCAGTGTCCTTATCGCCAGCGATGAAGATGGCCTGGGTAGAGAAGTGCTTGTGGGCGAGCAGGTGGGCGGGGTCTTGGTCATTGAAGGCGGATTCGTCCCCGGCGAAGAATTTCTTCACCGTCGCCGCGTGGTTGCCAATGGTGGGCTCAGCCTCGCCGGAAATGTCGATGATGGAACCATAGGCTTCGGGGCGGTTGGTGGCGATCTGTAGGGAGCAGGTGCCGCCGTAGCTTAATCCGCCCACCGTCCAGGTGCGCTGATCCGGGTTGACTTTGAATTTTTGTTTAATGGCCTGTGGTACGTCCTGGCTGAGGTAGGTCATTACCTTAGCCTGGGAGCTATCGGCGCAAATGGGGTTGGCGGTTTCAGAGCCGGTGGCGTCCACGGCTATGACGATGGGGCTGCGGCCCCCGTTAGCCGCCTGGAATTGGTCTGCAGTTTCGGCCGCCTCGCCCGAACCGAACCACTGATCTGGGCCGCCCGGGTTGCCGTGCAGGAGCACAATGACAGGCAAGGCGTGGTCCGTCCAGTATGCCGGCGGAATATACGCCGTGGCTTGCCGAGCGGCGAAATGGGAGGTGGTGCCGGGAAGATCCACCTGGACGATGGCTGCACCAGACTTGGTGTGGGAAAACTCTTCGTAGCTCATTTCCTTTGCCACAGGGCGCGGGTCAAGGGACGCAATATCTGGATAGGTTTGATATTCCATGTTGACGATGCCGACCGTGGCCAAAAGGGAAAAGATTCCGGCGGTGACCGTGACAATCTTAGGTTTGCGTACCAGCGCCGCCACGGGGACGAAGGCCGCGAGGAAGATGTACCACGGCACTTGCCAGTGACGGAGTAGGAACCAAGCAATAATGCACAGCAGGGCGGCGATGACCAGTGGCCACACCTTGCGTTGGAGGAGAATGATGATGGCCGCAATCGCGAGGATGGCGTAAAAGATCACGCCATTGATGGGATCCGCCAAAGGCAGATTCAAAAGGAAACTCACGCGAAAAATATTAGGCCTGAGCGGGCCAAAAGTAACTGCTAGTTAGCTGGGAGTTTACCCCTTAAATCCCGTGATAAATGCGGGCCGCCCAGATGGTGCCGCGCCAAGCTAATACGATGCCGAGCCCGATGGTCCAGAAGAGATACTTGCTAAGCCGCCACCATTGCCTGCGTTTGATCATTTCTCCTAGTTCCTTGGCCAGCGTGGACCAGGTGGACAGGCCGCCGGCTAGGCCGAGGGCGAGGAAGGGGTGGATAAGGGGGGCGTCGGCAAGCTGGGCGAAACCATAGGCCAGGCCAAGGGCTAGGGAGCCCACCATATTCGCCACGAAAGTGCAGTAGGGGGCGGGCACAAGCCGGGTAAAGCCATAGCGCAGGCTGCCACCAACGAAGCCGCCGAGAAGGACCCAGATAAGATTCATCGCAGCTTGTCACCTGCCAGGTAGCCGCCCACGCAGCCGATAATGGTGGCTAGGGCATAAGCTAAAGCGATGGTCCAATGGGCCTCGGAAGTCAGGAAAGCGAAGGTGGCAAAGCTAGTGAAACCGCCGAGCACGCCGGTGCCCCAAAAAGGGCCGGGGCGGAAGTAGCCCATGAGCGCGCTGCCGAGAATATTAATGATGAGCAGCGGGATCATGCCGCCGCCGAGTGCTACGGAAAGCAAGTACCGGGCCGCCGCACCGAGCGCAGCGCCAGCACCCACGACGAGGAATTGAGGCATGCGGCCTATGTTACTTCCAGTTCATCCCTTGGGACTCTACGAACGCGCGCACCTCATCCACTGGCTTATTGAGCTTGGGGTCGAAGGCTAGGTAGGCCTTGGTCTCGCGGGCCACAAGGCCGGAGAGGAGGAGCAAGCCAATGAGGTTCGGGATGGCGATGAGACCGTTAGCCAGATCGGAGAAGGTCCAAGCGAGCTCGAGTTCCGAGACGGAGCCGACAAAAAGGAGACAGGCAAAGAACATGCGGTAGGGGATGGAAGCTTTGCGCCCGCACAGGGATTCCAGGGAACGCTCGCCGTAATACGCCCAGGCCATGATGGTGGAAAAGGCAAAGAAAATAATGGAGAGCGAAACGATGGTGCCGCCCCAATCTCCCGGCAGTACGCGGGAGAAGGCCTCGGCCGTCATGATTCCGGCCTCGTCGCGGCCCATATCCCAGGTGCCGCCTACAACAATGACCAAGCCGGTGATGGTGACCACGATGATGGTGTCGATGAAGGTCTGGGTCATCGATACTAACCCCTGGCGCGCTGGGTGCGGGGTTTTGGCAGCCGCGGCGGCGATGGCGGCGGAGCCCATGCCGGACTCATTGGAGAAAATGCCGCGGGCAACACCGTATTGAATGGCCATCATGATGGTGGAGCCCACGAACCCGCCACCTGCGGCGGTGCCGGTGAAGGCATCGCTGAAGATCATGGCGAAGGCTGCGGGAATCTCCGTGGCATGCGAGAAGATCACATAGAGCCCGCCCAGGACGTAGACGATGATCATCAACGGGACGAAGGCGGCGGTAATGCGCCCAATGGCCTGGATTCCACCAAGGAGCACGGAGCCCACCAGGACGAAGAGGATCGCGCCGGTGGCCGCCGGGGCGATGCCGAACGTCGATTCCATATTGGTGGCCACAGCATTGGCTTGGGCGAGGTTGCCGATGCCAAAGGACGCGCAAATTGCAAAGATGGCAAAGAATACTGCTAGTACCGATCCGAGTGGTCCGGGGATGCCACGCTTCAGGTACTGCTGCGGCCCACCGGACATCTCGCCCTTGGAATCCGTGGTGCGAAAACGCACGCCCAGGTAGGCCTCGGTGTACTTGGAAGCCATGCCTACGAGGCCGGTAATCCAGATCCATACCAGTGCGCCAGGGCCACCGATGGACAGCGCCGTGGCCACGCCGACGATATTTCCCACGCCTACGGTGGCGGCAAGGGCGGTGGTCAGCGCCTGATAATTGGAAATATCACCCTCGGTGGACTCATCGTCAGAGTCTGTGGCAAAGATGTGACGCATCGCGCGGCCCAGCGCTCGGAATTGGAGTCCTCCCAAACGAATGGTCAGCCACAGGCCGGTTCCCAGCAGGAGGGGAATGAGGATGAACGGTCCCCACACCACAGTGCTGATGGCGGAGAGGATGGAATTAAGCGAGTCCATTCTGTAAATCTAGCGAACTATAGAAATAGAGTAAATTTGCCTATACCCCCAGCCGGGGGAATATTCGTCCTGCGCAAACGCGGAAGAGCAGGCAAGCTGGAATGGTATCCCATCCCAACCCCTCAAGGAGCACGCCATGGCCCACGAGCGCGCCGGCACACTGGCACAACCCACGGATCTTATTGATATTGCAGAATTGGTCACCGCCTATTACACCCGTACCCCGGATGCGGATAACCCGGATCAGCAGGTGTCCTTCGGAACCTCTGGCCACCGCGGCTCCGCGCTCGATTGCGCTTTTAATGAGGCTCATATCCTAGCGATTACCCAGGCCATTGTGGATTACCGTGCGGAACAAGGCGTTGCTGGGGCGATTTTCATCGGCCGCGATACCCACGCGCTGTCCGAGCCTGCCATGGTCTCCGCCCTTGAGGTGCTGCTGGCCAATGGTCTGGAGGTTCGCGTTGATGATCGCGGTCGCTACACGCCGACGCCGGCGGTCTCCCACGCTATCCTGACGCATCCTGGCACCGATGGCATCGTGATTACTCCGTCCCATAATCCTCCCCGCGATGGCGGTTTCAAATACAACCCGCCTACCGGCGGCCCGGCCGACGCTCAGGCTACCGATTGGATTGCTGGCCGTGCGAACAAGTACTTGCGCGCCGGGCTGGAGGGCGTCAAGCGAACGACTGTCGACGGCGTGCTGGACGAGCGCTGCATCAAGCATGACTACGTACACAACTACGTGGCTGACCTTAAGAATGTGGTGGATATGCAGGCTATTAAAGATTCCGGCCTGCGCATCGGCGCAGATCCCATGGGTGGTGCCTCCGTGGATTATTGGCAGGCCATCGCGGATCATTATGAGCTCAATATGACGGTTGTGAATCCGGAGGTGGATTCCACTTTCCGCTTTATGACCTTGGATACGGACGGCAAGATCCGCATGGATTGTTCTTCGCCGGATGCTATGGCCTCGCTTATCGACGCCCGCTCTAAGTTCGACCTTGCCACCGGCAACGACGCCGATGCGGACCGCCATGGCATTGTCACTCCCGATGCCGGCCTGATGAACCCCAATCACTACCTTGCCGTGGCTATCGAGTACCTCTTTAGTCACCGCCCGCAGTGGGGAAATGCCGGTGTGGGAAAGACCCTGGTGTCCTCCACCATGATTGACCGCGTGGTGGAAAGCTTGGGTCGCGAATTGGTGGAAGTTCCCGTCGGCTTCAAGTGGTTTGTGCCGGGATTGGTCGAAGGCGCCATTGGTTTCGGTGGTGAGGAATCCGCCGGGGCGTCTTTCCTGCGCTTCGATGGCTCCGTGTGGTCCACCGATAAGGACGGCATCATTATGGACCTGCTCGCCGCGGAGATTACCGCCGTCACCGGCAAGACTCCGTCCCAGCGCTACGCAGAACTGGCGGAGAAATTCGGCACCCCAGCCTATGCTCGCACCGACGCCCCCGCTAACCGCGAGCAGAAGGCCATTCTTAAGAAGCTGTCTCCTGAAAAAGTTTCCGCCACGGAACTGGCGGGCGAGGAAATCGTAGCCAAGCTGACGGAGGCGCCCGGCAACGGTGCGGCTATTGGCGGCCTGAAGGTAGCGACGGAAAATGCCTGGTTCGCCGCTCGTCCTTCCGGCACTGAAGATAAGTACAAAATCTATGCCGAATCTTTCTTGGGTGAGGAACATCTCAGAAAGGTGCAAGCAGAAGCACAGGCAGTTGTTTCCCATGTATTAGGGGTTTAACGCTACACTCAACCTCGTGAGTAGCAAGATTAATGGGAAGCTGGTGCTTGATGTCATCAGCTTCATCGCCCGCTTTTTTATGGCTTGGGTGTGGATTGACGCCGGCGTGCATAAGCTCGGCAAGACTTTAGACATGACCCAAGCCATTAAGGGATATGACATTTTTACGCCTGATTGGGCTCTTTACCTCGCAACGGTCATTGGCCCACTGGAGGTTATTGGTGGCGTGCTCTTGCTACTCGGGCTGTTTTTGCGAAAGTCCTCCATCGTGGCCACCGTCGTGTTGCTGCTCTTTATGGTGGGCATCGCACAAGCTTGGGCCCGTGGACTGGATATTGACTGCGGTTGCTTTGGCTTTGACGCCCAAAATCCTGACCGAGGAATGGATTATGCGAAGACGCTGTTGCGCGACGCCGCATATCTATTCCTGACCCTATGGACCATCAAGCGCCCCTTCACCAAGTTTGCCCTTCACCCCTAAACGGTGGGCAAGGTAGGCTGATCGAGTCCGAAGAATTGCAAAGGCAAGGTTCAAATGAGCAAAGTATCTGACCCGAACGCCAAGGGTGGCAACGGATTTATTTGGGGAGTCGGCGTGCTCCTCGTCATTATTGCCGTTGTCATTGGCTACATCGTGTGGAACGGTAAACAGTCCGATGACGGCATCGAAGACGTCAATATGACCATGGAGTACACCGATGGTGCAATCACGCTGAAGGGCGAGAATGCTACGGACGATACCCCTGAGGTAGATCTGTACGAAGATTACTCCTGTCCACATTGCGCTGAATTGGCGCAGGCTACTGATGGCAAAATGAAGCAGGCTATCGAGGACGGAAAGCTTGTTGTACACGTTCGTACCTTAAACTTCCTGGATGGCAAGGACATTGAAAACCAGGAGGGCTACTCCACTAAGGCGGCAGCCGCTATGTCGGAGTTGGCAAAGTCCGGCGATGTCAAAACCTACTGGAATTTGCGTGACTTCCTCATGCAAAATCAACAAAGTGTCGCAAATAAGTGGGAGACCGGAGACATCGCTGACCAAGCCAAGGAACTTGGTGCGGAAGATGATGTCGTTGAGTCCATCAAGAACGTGGACATCAAGCAGGGCAATAAGGTAGCGAAGACCAACTACGACAAGCTGGATAAGGAAACCGGAACCGTATCTTCGCCGCGCGTTGTCCAAAATGGTAAGGATGTTCCATCCGAAAAGGATCAAAAGGCCGGCAAGAACCTGGGTGATTGGGTAGAGATCGTCACCCAGTAGCAGGCGATTTGGAGAGTTAAATACCCTCCATGTATATTTAAGCGAGTTGCAGCCCACAGGGTTGCACCTCGTTTGAGGGGCTATGGCGCAGCTGGTAGCGCACCACACTGGCAGTGTGGGGGTCACGGGTTCGAATCCCGTTAGCTCCACAATATAAAGGAGAGGGATATTAGTTCCTCTCCTTTTTCTTGTTGCGGTGGGCTAGAGTTTCGCCAGGTCCTCAGGGTTAAGGGGTTAAGGGTCAAAATGTGTGTCTGGCTCGGCGTGTCGCGGGGGTTAGATTTGGCCTTTTTGAATGCCGATTGAGTGGGTGTAGTCGGTGTCGATAGCGTTGTCGTAGAGGGCTGGGCGTCCT
>NZ_JASPHV020000034.1:0-13016 GCF_030229435.2 Corynebacterium sp. MSK122
CTCGTGGGCTCGGAGATGTGTATAAGAGACAGGTGGACTTCTTAGTCGACTTCTTCGTGGACTTTTTGCTGGATTTCTTGGTCGACTTCTTTGGAGCGGCATCGGCCTGCTCCGCCAGCACCTTCTTGTGCACCAGGCCCTTTGGCTCCACGCCCAGCATGGACATCAGGGTCACGCCGTCGAGGAAGTCCTGCGCATAGGTGGCCACGATGCGGCGGGCTGCGCGGGAGGTCTCCTCCTCAAGGGCGTGATTCTGGTCAGCCTGTGGGTGGGTGTCTTGGACCTTGGGTGGCACGACGTGTCCTCCTGAACGTTGTGGAAACTACTTAAGCGCTTGCAAGAAAAGCTATCAGAGCAAATATTGTACGCTACCGGCGGCGTTTAGGGCCGCTCGGGTCCGGATTCGGTGCCCGGCTGCTCCGGTTTCTGGGCACGAAACGTTTCGGTGCCCGGCACGGTATAGGTGGTCTTCTCGCGCTGCTGCGGCTGCGCCGGCCACTGGGTATCCTGCGGCCACAGTTCCGCGGCCGAGCGGGTGTGTGGCGCATGGTTTTGGGCCTCGTGGCGCGGGTGCTGCTGCGGCGGCTTCGGCCCGAGCTTGGGTGGTAACTCCGGGCGATTGACGCGCGGGGCAAACGGGGACAGCGGCACGCGCGGGATGCGCGGGGCCTTGCGGGCCAAGTGCGTGGCCTTATGGAAGGAGAAGCGGCCGATGCGCTTGAAGGCGGTGTACGGGCGGAAGTACTGCGGGCGGCGCAGGCGGCGAGCCACGCGCTCGCCCAGTACTACGCCGGCGGCCAGGGCGCCGGAGATGGCCAGCGCCATGGCCATATTGGTAAAGCCGGTAATCATCTGCTCATTGAGCGAGGCGTACATGCCGCGGTAGAGCATGAGGCCGGGCAGCATCGGCGTATAGCCCACGATCATGGTGATAAGCGGCGGAATTCCCCAGCGGCGTGACATCAAACCGCCAGCCAGGCCAACGACCACCGCGGAAAGACCAGAGGCAATCACCGGGCCGACGCCGAAGGGCACCACCACGAAGTAATAGAAAATCATGCCGGCCGCGGCCGTAAGGCCAGACATGGTGACCTCAATCCAGGCCGCGCCGCAGGCCAGTGCAAAGGCAGCAGAACCCGTGCCCCCAAGCAGCACTAGCAGTGGAATTTCGTGGTAGACCGGCGCGGCCAGCGTGGCCAGCGGCGGCAGGTTAAAGCCCAAGGAATCGGCCAGCTGGATGCCCACACCGACGCCGGCGATGATGGCGCCGGTAGATAGCAGCGCCTCAAAGAAGCGGGCGGAGGAGGTGACGGGGGCGCGCGTGATGCCGTCGACAAGCGATTGCACCAACGTCAGCCCCGCCACCAGCACGATGATGCCGGAGGCAATGATCTGCGCGGGCGAGAAATTAATGCCGAAAGAGGCCGCGACATTGTACAAAATGGCGGCCGGGAAGACGGCGAAAAAGCCGCCGACCACATTCTGATAAAAGGGCGGCAGGCGGTAATTAGCCAACCAGGCGTTCAAGCCCATGATGAACGCGGAGACTACAAACGCCACCATGCCGACGAGCAGGTCGCCGCCAAGCATCATGGAAATCAGGCCGCCCATCGCGCCCCAGCTGAGCATGACCGTGGACGGTTTATAGGGCGCTGGCATGCGGTCGATTTCGTCTAGGCGCTGCTCCGCCATGGCCGGCGGCATCTGGCCGGAGTGGATGGAGCGAATGAGCTTATCGACGGCCGCGAGCTTGGAAAAATCCACGCCAATGCTCGGCACCACGCGGAAGACGTGTAGGTTCTTGCGCTGCTCACCGGTGCCGATGGTGGTGTGGATGGTGATGGTATTCATCAAGATGTCCACGTGGCAGTAGTGCAAGCCATACGACGACGCTGCCAGGTGCACCTGGGCGCGCGCATCCGAGTTGGCGGTGCCGGCTCCGATGAGGATTTCACCAATGCGAGCGGCGATCTCCATAACGCCGGTGACCTGGGCGGCGTCGGTGAGATCAACCGGGGCAAGTGGTGATGGTGGCGGTGCGGCTTTAGCCGCGTCGATGATGGCTACCTGGCCCGAGGAAGCGCGCAGACGCTCCCGCATAGCGGACAAAAATGACACGGAAATAACCCTCGAAAAAGCGCTGGAAATGTGGGATAGGTTCTGCCTGAACTTTAGCCCCTGCACCCTGACAATGCATAGATGGGGGACCGGCTTTCCCTTTGGCGCTGGTACTCGGGTACTATGCAACGAGCGGGATTTCTCCCGCGGTGCTGGAGTGGCGCAATTGGTAGCGCAACGCACTTGTAATGCGTAGGTTGCGAGTTCAAGTCTCGTCTCCAGCTCAAAAGGAGGCTGGGCCCCGGTGTGGGCCTAGCCTTCGGTGGTTTTTGAGGGGGCGTCGATAAGCCGAAAAAGCCGGTCGACCATGCGTTGGCGATTGGCGGGGGACAGCTTGCGCTGGTTGAGGTGATCGTGCACCCACAGGCCGGTACTAAGAAGCATGACCAGCAGATCATCCTCGTCCGTTTCGGTGGCGGAAGGATCGACCATCCAGCGCGCATCCACCTCGGCCCACTGGGCGGAAAAATCCGGGTGCGTCTGGGAATGTACGCACATCAAAAGCTTGATGAGGGGATCATTTTTGCCCATCGACAATACGAGCGCTCGGGAGCGCTCGGCCCAGCCGAGCTCGCTTGCCGAGTGGCCGCCGGCCAGGCGCTCGAGTTCTGCTTCCCAGCGCGCGGCGCAAAACCGATGGCAGTCTACGAGCAGATCGTGGCGGGTAGGGAAGTGATAAATGAGTCCGGACTTGGACATGCCGGTCGCCTGCGCTAGGGAGTCGTAAGTAAGGCCAGAGACGTCCTCGGCGGCGATGATGTCGAGCGCAGCTTCAAGGGCTGCGGTCTTTTTGTTGAGTCGCGGCATAGGGATCTCCTGATTTCGGGTTATCTCGGAAACACCAGGCGGTTATCGCGGCTAGGAGCAAGGCGAAGCAAGCTAGGCCGCCGATGGTGGAAAGATAACCGGCATTGTAGGCGCTAGCGGCGGCCGCGTGGGAAGCGGGGTGATGCAGCGCGTCGGTACCCAGTTCCGCGAGGTGAGGGGGCAGTTCGTGGGCCATGAGCAGCGGCACGAGGGTGCCAGTCAGTGCAATGGAGAGCAGGGTGCCGAACTCATAGGAGACCGCTTCTACACCCGAGGCCATGCCGGCGCGATGAAGCGGAGCGGCATTGATGATGGCGGTGGAGGACACGGACATGGCCAGGCCCGCGCCTAGGCCGGTGAGCACGAGGGCGGAGACGAGCAGGGGAAGCGTCTCACCCCGGCTCACCACCACCAGGGCCATGCCGGCGGCCATGAGCAAGAATCCGCCGCTAATGAGTGGGAGGAACCCCACGCGATGCAAGGTGGCACCACCCAGGATGGAGGTAGGGATGGCAGATAGAGCCATGGCGGAGATGATGAGGCCGGCGTGGAGGGGCGAGAGGGCGTCGACAAGCTGCAGCTTTTGGGTACTCAGCAGCTCCAGTCCGGCGAGGCCGAACATGGCGCCGCCGGCCGTTAGGGCCCCGCCGCTGAAGATGCGGGAGCCAAAGATGTCGAAGGTCAGCAGGGGATCTGACAAGCGAGCCTGGCGGCGGCCAAAGGCGAGCGCGCCGCAGATGAAGACGATGCCTGCGGCGGCGCTCACCGGCCAGTTGTGTGCCAGGGATTTAATGGACAGCACTAGGCTGGCGAGAGTGATAAGGGAATACAGGGACGAGGGGCAGTCCCAGTGTTTTAGGGGGTTCGGAGCGTTTGGCGGGGCAAGGAACAGGGTCAGCACGATGGTCACGACCACAATCGGGACATTGAGCAAAAAGACCGAGCCCCACCAGAAGTGCTCCAAAAAGAAGCCGCCCACGGTGGGGCCGGCCGCCGCGCCGATGACGGCGACAGAACCCCAGATGCCAATGGCCGTGTTGCGCTCCACCTCATCGGGAAAGGTCAGGCGGAGAAGCGCCAGGCTCGACGGCATCATGATGGCGGCGCCGCAGCCCAAGAAGGCGCGGCCTAAAACCAGCGTCCAAGCGCTGGGGGAATAGGCGGCGAGCAGGGAAGCGCCGCCGAAGACGGCCAAGCCGATGAGAAACATCCGCCGGTGGCCGGTGCGATCGCCCAACGTGCCGGCGCCAAGAAGGAGCCCGGAGAGCACCAACGCGTAGGCGTTGATAATCCAGAGTTGCTGGGTATCGGTGGTGTGCAATTGCTGCGATAGCTGCGGCAATGCGGTGTAGAGGATGGAATTATCCAGCCCAACCATGAGTAACCCCAGAGAGATGACGGCGCAGAAAGACCACCGCTGGGTGGCCGTGGAGGCCGCAGCGATGTGGCTTTGTGCGCGGGGCGGGTGGATACTCATAGCGCAGTAAACCGTACCGAACGGTCGTTACAGTTTGCAGCCGAAGATAGGTTAGTATTACCTTCCTCACAGCTGGGTGCAGTGTGTGAGTGTATAAGAGAATAGTGGACTTTCCTGTGCTCTAAGTAGCACAGTGGTATTAACACCAATTAAGAGTTAAAGGATGATTTTTAATGGCACGTAACTATGCAGAACAGCTAGTCGACACCCTGGAAAAGCAGGGTGTCGAGCGCATTTATGGCCTCGTCGGTGACTCCCTGAACCCGATTGTGGACGCCGTTCGCCGCTCCTCCATCGAGTGGATCCACGTCCGCAACGAGGAAGCAGCAGCCTTCGCTGCCGAGGCAGATTCCCTGACCACGGGCAAGCTGGCTGTATGTGCCGCATCCTGCGGCCCGGGCAATACCCACCTGATCCAGGGCCTGTACGACGCCCACCGCAACGGCGCCAAGGTGCTGGCACTGGCTTCCCACATCCCATCCCGCCAGATCGGCTCCAAGTTCTTCCAGGAGACCCACCCAGAGGCAATCTTCCAGGAGTGCTCTGGCTACTGCGAGATGGTCAACTCCGCTGAGCAGGGCGGCGTTGTCTTGCACCACGCTATCCAGTCCACCATGGCCGGCAATGGCGTTTCCGTCCTGGTTATCCCGGGTGACGTTTCTATGCAGGACGCTGAGGATGACTCCTTCGTCGAGTCCAAGATCTCTGCTGGCCGCCCGGTCGTCTTCCCGGATCCGGTCGAGGCCGCTGCCCTGACCCAGGCCATCAACGAGGCGAAGTCCGTCACCCTCTTCGTTGGCGCCGGCGTCAAGGACGCCCGCGAGCAGGTGCTCAAGCTGGCGGAGAAGATCAAGGCTCCCATCGGCCACGCTCTGGGTGGCAAGATGTACATCCAGTACGAGAACCCGTTTGACGTAGGCATGAACGGCCTGCTGGGCTACGGTGCGGCACACGAGGCCACCCACGAGGCTGACCTGCTTATCCTGCTGGGTACCGACTTCCCGTACAACGACTTCCTGCCGGATGCCAACGTGGCACAGGTGGACATCAACGGCTCCCACATCGGCCGCCGCACCAAGATTTCTTACCCGGTCACCGGTGACGTAGCCGCCACCATCGAGAACATCTTGCCGCACGTGGATGAGAAGAAGGATCGCTCCTTCCTGGACAAGATGCTCAAGAAGCACTACGGCAAGCTGGAGCACGTCGTTGAGGCTTATACCTCCAACGTGGACAAGCACACCCCGATCCACCCGGAGTATGTTGCTGACCTCATTGACAAGAACGCCGATGAGGATGCCATCTTCACCGTCGATACCGGCATGTGCAACGTGTGGGGCGCTCGCTACATCACCGCCAACGGCAAGCGCGAGCAGATCGGCTCCTTCCGCCATGGCACCATGGCCAACGCCCTGCCACAGGCACTGGGTGCACAGGCCGCTAACCCGGGCCGCCAGGTCATCACCTTCTCCGGTGACGGCGGACTGTCCATGCTGATGGGTGAGCTGCTCACCGTGAAGCTGCACAACCTGCCTATCAAGATGTTCGTGTTCAACAACTCTTCCCTGGGCATGGTCAAGCTGGAGATGCTGGTGCAGGGTCTGCCGGAGCACGAGACCGACCACGAGTCCGTCAACTTTGCCAAGATCGCAGAGGCTTCCGGCATCAAACACTTCCGCATCGAGGATCCGAAGGACGCACCGGAGCAGATCAAGAAGGCGCTGGCTTATAACGGCCCGGCTCTTATCGACGTCGTTACTGACCCCAACGCCCTCTCCTTGCCACCGACGCTGACCATCGAGCAGCTCATGGGCTTCTCCAAGGCTGCCACCCGCACTGTTCTGGACGGTGGCGTTGGCCAGATGATCACCATGGCAAAGTCCAACCTGCGCAATATCCCGCGCCCGCAGGACTTCTAAATAGCGCGCTGCGCTAGCTGCCACGCCCTTCCTCACCTGGGGAGGGGCGTGGTTTTCTTTTGCCTCGACCAGGGCGCTACTCCACGTTCACAGGATTCAGGCAGAAACTCTTCAGTAGGCTGGGAAGCAAGCGTGCCATGATGACGTGTTAGAAAATCGCAACCTTTAAGGGAGTCTGAGGAGAACATGGAAGACACTAAACTCGCCAAGGTGCTTGTCGTCGATGACGAACCCAATATTGTGGAGCTGCTTACTGTATCGCTGAAGTTCCAGAACTTCGAGGTTTACAGCGCCAATTCCGGTAACGAGGCGCTGCGCATTGCCCGCGAAGTAAACCCAGATGCCTACATCCTGGACGTCATGATGCCGGGTATGGATGGCTTCGAGCTGCTGGGCAAGCTGCGTCAAGAAGGCCTGGACGGCCCGGTGCTCTACCTCACCGCTAAGGACGGTGTGGACCAGCGCATCCACGGACTGACCATCGGCGCGGATGATTACGTGACCAAGCCATTTAGCCTGGAAGAAGTTATCACCCGCCTGCGCGTCATCATGCGCCGCGGTGGCGCGGCGGAAGAATCGACCAACGATGCCACCATGAGCTACGCGGATCTAACGCTCAATGATGACACCCATGAGGTCACCAAGGCCGGTGAGCTCATCGAGCTTTCTCCCACCGAGTTCAACCTCCTGCGCTACCTGATGCAAAACAAGGAAGTGGTGCTGTCTAAGTCCAAGATTTTGGACAACGTGTGGCACTACGATTTCGGCGGCGATGGCAACGTGGTCGAGTCCTATATCTCTTACCTGCGCCGCAAAATCGATACCGGCGAGACGCAGCTGATCCACACCGTGCGCGGCGTGGGTTATGTACTGCGCACCCCGCGCTCCTAAAGTGCTTAAGTAATGGAAGATTCACAGGAGACCCAGGGCCAGGCACCTGCGCCCGCGACGGCGACGGCGCGCCCGCAGTCCATGTGGCATGAAGGCCTGGGTCAAGGCGAAGGGGAGAAAAAGTCCTCCAAGCGGCGGATGTTTTCCCAGATTCCGCAGGCAATGCCGCTGCGTACGTGGTTGGTCATCCTCCTCGTTGTGGTCTCCGGGCTCGGCATTACGGGCTCGTCCTTTGCGGTGAATTCCATCATGCGCAACGTGCTCTTCAATAACGTCGATGATGAGCTGCGCTCCGCGTCCACCACATGGGCGCGCGATATCAGCAATGACTTTTTCATCGGCGATCACACCAAGCGCCCGCCCACCGAATACGTAGTGTTGAACTACCTGCCCAATGGCACCATCCGCTACTCGGGACCATCGTCGACTACCCCGAATGCGGAGAATATCCCGCTCGGCGGCTATCCCACCACCGTGGGTTCCATCGAGAACAACACCAAGTGGCGCGCGCTCGCCTTCGCGGATTCCAATGGCGTCATCACGGTCATTGCCAAGGATATGACCCACGAGAACGAAATCCTGCACGGCCTAGCCATGGTCCAAGTGACCATTGCCGCCATCGCCCTGGCCGCCATTGCGGCCGTGGGTTTCTGGTTTATCCGCAGGGCGTTGCGGTCGCTGCGGGTGGTGGAAAAGACGGCGTCGGAAATCGCGGCAGGTGACCTAGACAAGCGAGTCCCCAAGTGGCCGTTGCACACCGAAGTGGGCCAGTTGGCCGCCGCACTCAATATCATGCTGGGGCAGCTGCAGCGCTCCGTTGTGCGTGCGCAGGAGAAAGAGGAACAGATGCGTCGCTTCGTCGGCGATGCCTCGCATGAGCTGCGCACGCCGCTGACCAGCCTGCGCGGTTATACCGAGCTCTATCGCTCGGGCGCCACCAAGGACGTGGATCTGGTCTTTTCTAAGATCGATGATGAGTCCAAGCGCATGTCCCTGCTGGTGGAGGACCTGTTGGCTCTTACCCGCGCCGAGGGTACGCGCTTAGACATGCACCCCGTAGACCTGCTGGAGCTGGCCTTGTCCGTGGGCTCTTCCGCGCGTGCGGCCTTCCCCGGCCGTGAGATTAAGGTGGCCAATGATGCCAAGTCCATCCCGGTGGTCAATGGCGATGCCAGCCGCCTGCATCAGGTGCTGCTCAACCTAGTGACCAACGGCATCCGCCACGGCGGAGAGGATGCCACGGTGACGCTGCGCCTGCGCCGCGAGGCTAATGATGTGCTGGTCGATGTCAGCGATGATGGCAAGGGCATGTCCCAAGACGACGCGGCGCATATCTTTGAGCGTTTTTACCGCGCCGATACCTCGCGCACCCGCGATACCGGCGGCTCCGGCCTGGGCTTGGCCATCGTCCACTCCCTAGTGGAGCAGCACGATGGCAGCATTAGCGTCGACTCCGAGCTCGGCCGCGGCACCACCTTTACGGTGCGCCTGCCCGCGCTTGCCGACGCCTCCTCCGAGGCCTAATCCTCCTCCCGAACGCCGTCCTCGTTGCAGCCGAGGTGCTGACGGATGCGGGCGGCCGCCTCATCCATCGCGGCATCGTCTGTGTTATCGGCGTCGAAGGCCTTGGCAAAGTCATACTCTTCCATCTTCTCGGTGGGGAAGAGGTGAATATGGGTGTGCGGGACATCGAATCCGGCGATGATGTAGCCGGTGCGCGGGGTATCAAACGCGGTCTTGATAGCGCCGCCGATTTCCAGGGCGACCTCGTTGAGGTGGGCCCAGGTCTGTGGATCCAGGTCGGTCCACTTATCTACTTCCTCGATGGGCACGACCAGGGTGTGGCCGTAGCGCAGCGGCTCGATGGAGAGGAAAGCCACGCAGGTCTCATCGCGGTAGACAAAGCGAGCGGGTAGTTCACCATTAATGATCTTTGTAAATACAGAAGCCATGTGTGCCAGGCTACCCGCTGGTTATGATGGTGGGCATGCGCATTCTCGTAATTGGTTCGGGCGGCCGTGAACACGCCCTTGTCAAGGGCCTGTCCGCCGACCCTAAGAGCACCGAAATCCACGCCGCGCCGGGCAGCGCGGCCATGTCCGCCCTCGCTACCGTCCACCCGGACTACTCCCAGGTAGATAACGCTGATCGCATGGTGGAGCTCGCCCAGAGCATCGCCGCGGACCTCGTTGTCATCGGTCCTGAGGTTCCCCTCGTCGCCGGCGTGGCCGATGCCCTGCGCGCGGCCGACATCGCTGTCTTCGGACCTAGCAAGGACGCAGCCCAGATCGAGGGATCCAAGGCTTTTGCCAAAGACGTTATGGAGTCTGCTGGCGTTAAGACGGCCCGCGCGGAGCAGCTGCGCCCCGGTGCAGGCGAGGACGACATTGAGGCCGCGCTCGACCGCTTCGGCCCGCAGTTCGTGGTCAAAGACGACGGCCTGGCCGGCGGCAAGGGCGTGGTGGTCACCCCGGACCGCGCCGCCGCCCGCGCCCACGTCGATGCCGTCCTCGCGGCCGGCAACCCGGTGCTGCTGGAATCCTTCCTCGACGGCCCCGAAGTCTCGCTCTTTTGCTTAGTCGATGGTGAGACCGTCGTCCCGCTGCTGCCGGCCCAGGATCACAAGCGTGCCTATGACAACGACGAGGGCCCCAATACCGGCGGCATGGGCGCCTACACCCCGCTGCCGTGGCTGCCGGAGGACGGCGTGCAGCGCATCGTGGACGAGGTCTGCACCCCTGTGGCCAAGGAGATGGCGCGCCGCGGCACCCGTTATTCCGGTCTGCTTTACGCCGGCCTGGCTTGGAGCGAAGAAGGCCCGGCCGTCGTCGAGTTCAACTGCCGTTTCGGCGATCCGGAGACCCAGGCCGTGCTCTCCCTGCTCAAGTCCCCGCTGGCTGAGGCCCTCTACGCCACGGCCACCGGCACCCTCTCCGAGCTCCCGCCGCTGGAGTGGGAGGATGGCTTCGCCGTCATCATCGTCATGGCGGCTGAGGGCTACCCGGCTTCCCCGCGCAAGGGCGATGCCATCTCTGGCGCCGCCTTGGACGATCCGCAGCGCGTCCTCCATGCCGGCACCGTGCATACCGATGGCGCCTACCGCACCGCGGGCGGCCGCGTGCTCAGCGTGCTGGGTAAGGGCGCCACGCTTGCCGACGCCCGCGCAAACGCCTACGCCACCGTCGACGGCATCGAGTTTGCGGGTGGCTTTGTGCGCCGGGACATCGGCAAGCGAGCAGAAGACGGTGAGATTTCTCTCTAACCTTTCACCCCGCGGCGGGGCAGGCATGGAATAATAGCCACGTGGCTGAAAAAAAGAAGATTTCCAACGTCCTGTCCTCCCGCTATGCCTCCGCGGAATTGTCCAATATCTGGAGCCCGGAGCATAAAATCATCTTGGAGCGCAAGCTCTGGATCGCGGTCATGCGCGCTCAGAAGGATCTGGGCGTAGACATCCCCGCCAAGGCCATCGAGGCCTACGAGGCCGTGGTAGAGGACGTGAACCTTGAGTCCATCGCGAAGCGCGAGCGCGTCACCCGCCACGATGTGAAGGCCCGCATCGAAGAATTCAATGCGCTGGCCGGCTACGAGCACATTCACAAGGGCATGACCAGCCGCGATCTCACCGAGAACGTGGAGCAGCTGCAGATCCACACCTCGCTGGAGATCATCCGCGATAAGGCCATCGCCGTGGTCTCCCGCATCGGACGGCACGCCGCCGAGTACCAGTCCTTGGTTATGGCTGGCCGCTCCCACAACGTGGCCGCGCAGGCCACCACGCTGGGCAAGCGCTTCGCTACGGCCGGCGATGAGATGCTACTGGCCATCGAGCGCGTCGAAGAACTCTTGGCACGCTACCCGCTGCGCGGCATCAAGGGCCCGATGGGTACCTCCCAGGACATGCTCGATCTCATGGGTGGCTCCGAGGACAAGCTCGCCTCCCTGGAGACGGCCATCGCGGATTACCTGGGCTTCCACCGCATCTTCAATTCCGTGGGCCAGGTCTACCCGCGCTCCCTCGACTTCGACGCTATCTCCGCCCTAGTGGAGCTCGGCGCCGCCCCGTCCTCCCTGGCCACCACCATCCGCTTGATGGCCGGCAACGAGACCGTCACCGAAGGCTTCAAGGAGGGCCAGGTTGGCTCCTCTGCTATGCCGCACAAGATGAACGCCCGCTCCTGCGAGCGCGTCGGCGGCCTGCAGGTCATCCTCCGCGGCTACCTGACCATGGCCGCGGACCTCGCTGGCCAGCAGTGGAACGAGGGTGATGTCTTCTGCTCCGTCGTCCGCCGCGTCGCGCTTCCCGATGCCTTCTTCGCCCTCGACGGCCAATTCGAAACCTTCCTCACCGTCCTCGACGAGTTCGGTGCCTTCCCGGCCATGATCGACCGTGAGCTGGAGCGCTACCTGCCCTTCCTGGCCACCACCCGCATCCTTATGGCGGCCGTGCGCGCTGGTGTGGGCCGCGAGACCGCCCACGAGGTCATCAAGGAAAACGCCGTGGCCGTCGCGCTCAATATGCGCGAAAACGGCGGCGAGCAGGACCTAGTCCAACGCCTCGCCGCCGATGACCGCCTGCCCATGGACGAGTCCGACCTCGAGGCCGCCCTGGCCGATAAGCACGCCTTTATCGGCGCCGCCGAGTCCCAGGTCAGCCAGGTGCTCAACCGCATCAATGCGCTAGTAGGCGAGCACCCCAAGGCCGCGGCCTATACCCCGGCCGAGATCCTTTAAAACGAGCCGCGCAGGGCGTCTTTCTGTCGCGGTGCGCCTTCCTTTTTCGCATTTCGATCAAATAGCCCCCGAATCCCGCGCGGATTTCGGAGCTTATTTGATCGAAACGTGCTTGCTACCCCTGGGCGCTAGAATGAAGGTCATGCGATCTGAGCTTTCTTCTTATACCCATCTTGCCTCCGGCAAGGTCCGCGATATCTACGATGTAGACGAGAACACTCTTCTGATGGTGGTCTCGGACCGCATCTCGGCCTACGACCACGCCCTCGAGCCGGCCATCCCAGACAAGGGCCGCGTGCTGACCGCAACCTCGAAGTTCTTCTTCGACTCCATCGATTTCCCCAACCACCTGGCCGGCCCGCTCGATGATGAGCGCATCCCCGCCGAGTGCCTTGGCCGCGCGATGGTGGTCAAGAAACTGGATATGCTGCCCTTCGAGTGCGTGGCCCGCGGCTTCCTCACCGGTTCCGGCCTGAAGGAGTACAAGGCCAACGGCACCGTGTGCGGTATCGAGCTGCCGGAGGGCCTGGCTGAGGCCTCCCGCCTGCCCGAGCCCATCTTCACTCCGGCCACCAAGGCGGAACAGGGCGAGCACGATGAGAACGTCTCCTTCGACTTCGTGGTGGACAAGCTGGGCGCCGAGCGCGCCGAGGAGCTGCGCGCGGCCACCCTCCGCATTTACTCCGAGGCCGCCGCGCTCGCGGAGGAGAAGGGCATTATCCTCGCCGATACCAAGTTCGAGTTCGGCCTAGACCAAGACGGCACCCTCGTGCTGGCCGATGAGGTCCTTACCCCAGATTCCTCCCGCTACTGGCCGGCCGATTCTTACGTGGAGGGCGAGGTCCAGCCGTCCTTCGACAAGCAATACGTGCGCAATTGGCTGACTTCTGACGCCTCCGGGTGGGACCAAGCCGCCGACGGCACTCCGCCCCAGCTTCCCGACGACGTCGTTTCCGCCACCCGCCTGCGCTACATCGAGGCCTACGAGCGGCTTTCCGGCGAGCGCTTCGCGGACTTTCTCTCGCCCGAGGCCTAGCTGCCCTAAGGCTGTCTCTTATACACATCTCCGA
>NZ_JASPHV020000035.1:0-12697 GCF_030229435.2 Corynebacterium sp. MSK122
AGCGAATACATCAACTTTTACAACACCAGCCGGATCAAAGTCAGCCTAGGCGGCGTAAGCATCGAAGAGCACCGCATGCTTCAACTAGCATGAAACTGAAACTGTCCAACAAAGTGTCCGCATCCCCTTTTGACCCTTAACCCACAATTAAGCCCCTCTTCCCACCAAAGAGGAAGAGGGGCGAATGGAGATAGGCTTATTTAGCCTCGCCGTCCAAGTACTTCAGCGCGGTGCGCGTGGACTGCTCCGCAGCGTGGCGCAGCACTGGGTCCACATCGTCATACATCTCGTTGACCAGGGTATTCAAATCCACATCATCGCCTAGGCGGGAGCGGATCTCTTTAATCTGGTCAAGACGGTAGTGGCGGCGGTCAATGTACTTGCGGGCCACCTGAGAGGTGTCATCCAAGTCCGGACCGTGTCCTGGAAACAGCGCAATATCCTTGCCGCGCTCTTCCAAGGTGTCGAGGGTGTGCAGGTAATCGGCCAAGTTACCGTCCGTCTCCGAAAGGAGAACGGTGTGGCGGCCGGCGATAGTGTCACCAGAGATAATGCCCTCGAGGCGGGAATTTCCTACCTCCCCGCTCCACACAAAGAAGCAGGTGGAATCCGCGGTATGGCCTGGGGTGTGCACGACCTCGAGACTTGGGGTGATGCCATCGAGGGAGATGTGCTCACCGTCCTGGAGAGCCTCAGCACCATTGCAGTAGCTCGGATCGAAGGCGCGGATGGGGGCGCCGGTCATCTGCCGCAAGCGTTGTGCGCCCGAAGCGTGGTCATCATGGCGGTGGGTAATCAAAATCAAGGCCACCTCACCTGCGTTGCGGTGCACAACGTTGAGATGACCTTCATCCTCAGGACCCGGATCCACGACGATCGCCCGAGAGTCTTCAGTGGCGCGAATAATCCACGTATTCGTACCCTCTAGGGCGGTGTAGCTGGGGTTATCACAAAGGACTACGCCAACGGACTGGCTGACGGGACGCAATTGACTATATGCGGGGTGCTCCATAGTTACTAGCCTATCCGATCAAGCAGCAATTTCTACGATTAGTTCGATCTCTACCGGGGCGTTTTTAGGCAACGCAGCTACGCCCACGGCGGAGCGAGCATGCTTTCCAGCATCCCCGAAGACCTCACCGATGAAATCGGAGGCACCATTGATAACTACCGGCTGGTCTGCATAGGCCGGATCGGAGGCGACAAACCCCACGATTTTTACCACACGGGAGACATTGTCCAGGCCAACTTCGGCATCGATAGCGGCGAGCGCATTCAGCGCCGCGATGCGTGCCTGTTCCTGGGCTTGTTCCGTGGTGACTTCGGCGCCAACCTTGCCGGTCAGCGGCAAGGCACCTTCCACGAGGGGAAGCTGGCCAGAGGTCCAGACTTGATCACCCACGCGCACGGCCGGCACATAGGACGCTAGCGGCTTGGCGACGCCCGGAAGCTCATACCCCAGCTCCCGCAAGCGAGCATGAAAGCCCATTTACTCTGCCACCTCACGCTTGAAGTAGGCCACGACGTTTTCCGGGTTAGGACCCGGGGTGACGGTGACCAGTTCCCAGCCATCTTCGCCCCAAGAATCGAGGATCTGTTTGGTGGCGTGGGTGAGGACAGGTGCGGTTGCGTATTCCCATTTAGTCATGGGGTCCATTCTAACTATTAAATACGCCCCACGCCGTCTAAATTCTTAAATTCCGACGAGCTCGCCGCCTTGGGCCAAGTAGTGAGCCCAATCCGTGATGTGGGGGTTCTTGCGCAGCAGGGCACGGCGCTGGCGCTCGGTCAGCCCGCCCCAAACACCGAACTCGACGCGATTATCCAGGGCGTCAGCGCGGCATTCGGTCAGCACCGGGCAGTGGCGGCAAATGACGGCCGCCTTGCGCTGTTCTGCACCGCGCACAAAGAGGGCATCCGGGTCACCCTTGCGGCATTTGGCCTGGGTGACCCACTCACCACGCTCGGGATTTCGGGCTGTATTAGACATTCCAGCAGTCTTCACACGAACGGTCATGGGTGAGTGTGCTCCTTCCCAGACGGAATACTATGTAACGCATCTGAGTCTATTCATCCAGGTAGAAGATTGTCTAACACGTCACACTTTAGGGGGTGCGAGTGATCTTCCACCTACCAAGGGCGACCACGTAGTGTATGGGGCGTGACTGTCATCAAATCTTTGGCCAAGATAGCCCTGTCTACGGTCTTGGTAGGCGCGCTCATCGCCCTGGCTCTTGCCCCCTTTGCGGGCATTTCCGGAGTGGCGATTGCCCGTACTAACGAAACCATGCAATCTGACCTGCAAGATCTGACTGCCGGCAATATCCCAGGCGTCACCACGGTCAAAGACGCCAAGGGCAAGGACATGGCCTACATCTTCAGCCAACGCCGCCACCCGGTGGAGAGCAAGAAGATTTCTCAAGCCATGAAAAACGCCATCGTCTCCATTGAGGACGAGCGCTTTTATGATCACGAGGGCGTGGACTTCCAGGGCAATTTCCGCGCGCTGTGGACCAACCTAACCTCGGGCGGCGTTTCCCAGGGCGCCTCCACCATCGATCAGCAGTACGTGAAGAACTACCTATTGCTGGTCTCTGCCACCACCGATGAAGAACGCGCCGCGGCCACCGAGCAATCCGTGGCCCGCAAGCTGCGCGAGATGCGCATGGCCACCAAGATGGATGCGGAATTGGATAAGGATGACATCCTCACCAACTATCTCAACCTGGTGTCTTTTGGTAACCATGCCTATGGCGTCGAAGCGGCGGCCCGCACTTACTTCGGCACGCACGCTTCTGAACTCACGGTGCCGCAGGCAGCGATGCTAGCCGGCATGGTCCAATCCTCTGAGCGCCTCAATCCCTATACCAACGCTGAGGAAGTAACCGACCGACGCAACCTGGTCCTGCAATCCATGGCGGATAACGGCCATATCAAGCAGCAGGAAGCGGATAAGTATAAGGGGGAGAAACTGGGCGTCGGAAAGAAGCCCAAAACGCTAGCCAATGGCTGCATCGGCGCCGGTGACCGCGGTTTCTTCTGTGATTATGTGCTGAAATACCTGGATAAGAAGGGCATTAGCGAGGAGCAGCTGGCGCGCGGTGGCTACACCATCAAAACCACGCTGGACCCAACGGTGCAGGACAAGGCCCTCGAGTCCGTACAAAGCCACACCAATCCGGATGCCCAGGGCGTGGCTGAAGTCATGAACGTCATCAAGCCTGGCAGGTCGGACCGCAAGGTGCTGGCCATGGTCTCCTCGCGCGATTACGGCCTGGACCTAGATAAAAATGAGACCATCCTGCCACAGCCCTACTCCTTGGTGGGCAACGGTGCAGGTTCCGTCTTTAAGGTCTTTACCGCCGCGGCCGCGCTCGAAGCGGGCTATGGCATCAAAAACACCGTGGATGTGCCGACCCGCTACGAGGCGGAGGGCCTAGGCCATGGTGGCGCCGCCGGCTGCCCGGCGGACCGCTACTGCGTGGAAAACGCTGGTGCCTATAAGGCCACGATGACGCTGCAGGAAGCGCTGGCGCACTCCCCCAATACGCCGTTTATCAAGCTCACGGAGCAGGTAGGCGTGGCACCCATCGTCGATATGGCCGTGCGTTTGGGCCTGCGCTCCTACGACGACAAGGGCAGCTTTGATAAGGACACCTCGATTGCCCAGCACACCAAGGACGCCAACTCCGGCTCCTTCACCTTGGGTCCGGACCAGGTCAACCCGCTGGAGCTTTCCAATGTCGGCGCCACGCTGGCCGCGGATGGCAGGTGGTGCGAGCCCAACCCGATCTCCCAGGTCACGGATAAGGAAGGCAACGAGGTCTACCTCAAGGAAACCCCGTGTGAGCAGGCCGTTGATAAGGACGTAGCCCGCGCGATGAGCAATGCCTTGTCCGAGGACGCCAAGCAAGGCACGGCCAAGAATGCCGCCCAGGCGGCCGGTTACTCCAGCCCGATCGCGGCCAAGACCGGTACCACCGAGTCCAACCAGTCCTCCGCATTCTTAGGATTCAACCAGGGCATTTCTGCCGCGCCGTATATCTATAATGATGGCACCTCCACCGTCCCGCTGTGTACCGGGCCGGTGCGCCAGTGCGCGGGTTGGGGCAACCTCTACGGCGGCTTGGAGCCGGCGCAGACCTTCTTCAGCATGGCTACGCAGCTGCCGATAGCCACCAAGGCCGGACTGCCGAATTACAACAAGAAGTACGACAACGGCACCACGGCCGATAAGACCCTTGATAGCCTGCGCGGCAAGTCCGAGGCCGAGGCCCGCCAGACCTTGGAGTCCAAGGGCTACGTGGTCAAGACCTCCCGGGTCATCGGCGGCAATGTCCCTTATGGCCGCGTGGTTCGCGCGATTACCGGCAAGGACGGCAAGAAGAAGGGTGCGGAGATTACGCTGCAGCTTTCCGACGGCGCCGGGGCCTCCCAATCCCCCTCCTCCGGTGTGGCCGACGCTGACTCCACCGGCGCACAAAATAGCACCGGCGGCGATAATGCCGACGGCGCTACGAGCCCGGGCCGCTCGACTAGCGGCACAGGCGGCGGAACGGGCAACGGCGGCGGGTTCTCACCGGAAGACTTTGGTATCCGTCAAGAGGACATCGATAACTTTGCCAACGACGTCCGCAGTCTGCTCGGCCGCTAAGCCTCGTCCGTTGCATTCTGGCCCGCTTTAGCTCAGCTGGGACTTGACCTCAGCGGACAGGCGCTTGCCATCCGCCTGGCCGGCGGCCTTGGCATTGGCCACCTTCATTACTGCACCCATCTGCTTCATGGTGGGCGCTTCGCCGTTTTCGGCCTCAACCTCCGCGATAGATTCCTTCACTAGGGCCTTAAGCTCGGATTCGTCCAGCTGGCGGGGTTGGTAGGCCTCGAAGAAGGGGACCTCAGCAAGCTCGGCTTCCGCCAGCTCCGGACGGCCGTTGTCCTCATAGACCTCGGCGGACTCGCGGCGCTTTTTAATCTCGCGCGCAATCACCTTGAGGATATCGGCGTCCTCCAGCTCATGCCGGGAGCCATTGGTCTCCTCGGCCTGGATGGCGGCCAGCAAGGCGCGGATGGCGCTGGTGCGCTGCTTCTCTTTCGCCTTCATTGCGGTTTTCAGATCTGCACGGATGGTTTCCTTTAGCTCGCTCATGCCTATCAATGTACGCCAGGTAGTGTGGTAGCCGTGAAACTTTTACGTATTCTTGGCGGCCTCACCGCTGCCGGCCTGGGCGCCGCGGCATGGGGCTATAGCGAACTGACCAAATTCGAGCTCAAGGAATATACGCTCCCCCTCCTGCCCAAGGGCACGCTGCGCGGCAAGCCGGAATTTCGGCTGCTGCATCTGTCCGATCTGCATATGATCCCCGGCCAGGAGACCAAGATTGCCTGGGTTTCTGCCCTCGATGCCCTGGAGCCGGACCTCGTGGTCAACACCGGCGATAATCTCTCCGATCAACAGGCCGTTCCCGATACACTGCGCGCTCTCGGCCCGTTGCTGGCCCGCCCCGGCCTCTTCGTCTTCGGCACCAATGACTACTGGGCACCGCAGCCGGTCAATCCCTTCAAGTACCTGCTGGGCAAAAAGCGCGAACCTTCCTACGTGGATTTGCCGTGGCGAGGTATGCGCGCCGCATTTATGGAGCACGGTTGGCGCGATGCCAACCAGGCACGGCATGAATTCAAGGTGGGCAATGTCCGCCTTGCCGCCGCCGGCGTGGACGATCCACACCACGATCTAGATGACTATTCCGAAATCGCCGGCCCGCCCAACGAGAACGCCGACTTGTCCCTGGCACTCCTCCACGCCCCCGAGCCCCGCGTGCTGGAAAAGTTCGCAGCCGATGGCTACCAGCTTTCCCTATCCGGCCACACCCACGGCGGCCAGATCTGCCTGCCCGGCTCCCGTGCGCTGGTGACCAATTGCGGCATCGACCGCGAGCGCGTGCAGGGCCTCCACGACTTCGGACCGATGAAGATGCATGTCTCCAATGGCCTGGGCACCTCCAAATTCGCCCCAGTGCGTATCTTCTGCCGCCCTTCCGCCACGCTGCTGAAAATCACCGAGGTGGACTAAACCCAGCCACCTGCCGTTTTGTTGATTATGCTCAGCTTGCGTTAAAGTATCCAGGTACCGCTTTTCAAGGCGGAACGCCGGGATATGGCGCAGGTTGGTAGCGCGCTTCGTTCGGGACGAAGAGGTCGCAGGTTCAAATCCTGTTATCCCGACCAACAGCCCGCAGCTTTGCTGCGGGCCTTTCTCGTTGTTATGCCAGCATTCCTGCAAAAAGTGCCACTGCAACCAAGATAGCGGAGAAAATCCACGCAATGGGAAAAGCCAGCTTGAGATATTTTCCCATCTGCCCTTCCGCAAGGCCCAGCGCCAGCCACAATGCAGGAGAGAAAGGCGAGACAAAGGTGCCCACCACGTTGCCGATAATGAGCGCGCAGGCCGCACCCATGCCGCTGACCCCAAAGCTTTCAACAGTTCCTTGAACAATAGGAAGCACTGAGAAGTAATAAGCATCCGTCGAGGTCAACAAATCAAGCGGCACACCGAAGAAGCCCACAATCAAATGGAGGTGCGGTGCGACGCCCTCCGGTAAAACGTTTACTAATGTCAGTGCGATTTCCTCAAGCATTTTGGTTTCATTGAGGACGCCCAAGAACATCGCGGCTGCAAGGATAACGCCTGCCATGGCCAAGGCGTTGGGCGCATGTCGTCGCAGGGCCTCACCCTGCTCCACGGGACCGCTGAAGTTAATAGCCAGAGTGATGGTCGTAGCAATGAGAAAGGCTGGGGCGGGCGGGACTACGCCTGAGAGCAAGGCCACCAGGACTGCAAGAGCAACGATGATATTGACCACGGTTACCCAGCGCCCTTTGCGGAGGTGATAGCCCAATTTATGTTGTTCACGCACCTGCGTAGCAGCGAATTCATCGGCCAATGCGTTAACGTCCACTGCAGTACCGCCTGCAAATTCGCCGCTTTCGCGCAGCCCCACAACGCGGCGCTGTTCCCACCACCCCAAAAACGCAGCCAAAAGGAATACCAGCACAATCGCCACACCTTGAATAGGCAGGAGTTGCACCCAGATTGCATTGGGCTCCTGATCGACCACAGCACCGGCGCGGCCCAGCGGGCCGCCCCAAGGAACCATGTTCATGACCGAGGCAGACATCGCCACAATGGTAATGAGCACGTAGCGCGACATGTTCAGCGCACGGTAGAGCGGCAACAGGGCCGGGATGGTGATAAGGAAGGTAGTAGAACCCGATCCATCAAGGTGCGCCACTACGCCAATCGCCGCAGTGCCCAACGTTACTGCCATAATCCTTCCCCGGGTGGCCCTGATGAGCGCGCGAATGACTGGGGTAAATAGGCCAACGTCTTGCAAAATGCCGAAGAAGATAATGGCGAAGATAAACATCACCACGACGTTGATGACAGAATTTAAGCCTTCGCTGAAAAAGTCAGATATTTCACCTAGACCAAATCCACATATAAAGGCACCAACTACGGGTACCAGCGTCATGGGGATGATGGGATTTACTCGGCCGCGGATCAAAATTCCCACCGTCACGAAAATGATGATGAGACCCATGGCCGTGAGCCCGAGCGGGGTCTGCATAGTGCTCCTTCAAAAGTCGACAACTCACCTTGTCCTACGCTATAAAAACAGGCGAGTGTGACTCAGATTAAACCCCCACTACCAACAACGCTACTACTCCCCCCAAAGTCCACACCGCTTTAAATTGAATTACCTATAGATAATCGTCACCACGAAGCAGTTCGCACGGCTTGAAAAAGTCCCCACCCCAACAAAAGCATTCAAGGAATTACACGGATTTTTCCGCAAACATTGCAGCTAGGCACCCCACATATGGGAAACGACGCGGTGCCCCTACAGCGCCGCGTCGTCCCTATTCCCTATCACTCACAACGGATTGGAGAAACCGTTCGCCTACCCCCTAAGTAGGCTTTGTGAGCAAGACCAACTGTAGCACTCGCTCAATACAAACGGTACCGGACACCAAAATTCCCAGTTTCCACCAATGTTTTTTATTGTTAGGTCTGCTTTTTCAGACCTAATTAAGCAGAGTTTTAGTTTTTGCTGTGGACAGGGCCCACCATTTTGCACTTAACCCAACGAGAGTGACAGCCAGCAATACCGCAATTCCGGCCCACAGGACGGCTTGTTCACCTTCGTTACCTGCCACCGTGACGGCCGCGGTAGTCCAGTTCAGTGGCAAAAGATTAGAAACGACCTGCCATACCTTAGAAACACCTGCAATTGCCGCAGATTTCCACAGCCACCCCACCAGCGCGGTCTGGCCGATGACAAAGAGCGCCGCGAGGATGCTGCCGGCGGTAATACCGCATAGCCCGAGTAGGGCGCGGGTGATGGCCGTCATGGACAGCGCCCCCAGAAGGAGCGCCGCGCCGGCCCAAACCGCCGCCACAGGGGTAAATCCGGTGGCAAGCACGAAGAGGAGGATTTCCCCGATGGACACCGCGGCGAGCGCGCCGCCGAGGACCGTCAGCCATGGGCGGAGCCCCACGTGCCAGGCCACACCGGCTGCGGCGCCTGCGAGCAGAACCAAGGCGGAGACTAACATCGCCACGATGGGGCTGAGCAGATGTGTAGGTCCGTCGGTCGCGGTATGCGCCGGCGGCAGGGCACGCTGAATTTCACCCACATTGGTCTGGTTTTGGGCTGCCATGGTGGAGAGCTTGCCGGCGCCTTCGTCAAGCTTGTCCACGCCCTCCTGCGCCTCACCGACGCGCTTGTTCAGCTCCGCAATTCCCTCGTTAAGCTCTTGCGCACCGGATACGGCCTGGTTCACGCCATCGTGATAAGCATAGCCGTTGACCGCCAACTGATTGGATAGATCGCGCGAGCCGTCCTTGAGCTTCTTGAGCTGATCGGTCACCGAATTATCCAGGCGGAAATTATTCACCTGCGCGCGGAGATCGCCCAGCTGCGAGCGAATTTCCTTCGCTTCCTTAGATTTATTTCCCTCCAGGTCGCGCATCGTGCCATCGATTGCCTGCAGAATCTGCCCCTGGACAGCACCAAGGCCCACCACTTGGTCCACGGCACCGCCGACACCATTGGCCAGCTCCGTTGCACCGCCACCGAGCGTATTG
Organism: Corynebacterium sp. MSK122; assembly: GCF_030229435.2. NCBI lineage: Bacteria > Bacillati > Actinomycetota > Actinomycetes > Mycobacteriales > Corynebacteriaceae > Corynebacterium > Corynebacterium sp. MSK122. The sequence continues at coordinate 9,146 of NZ_JASPHV020000035.1, forward strand.
GTTCCAGACTGCAGCTGATTGAGGCCGGCTACCAGTTCTTGGGAGCCCGTCGCCAGCTTGTCGACGCCCCCTCCGAGCTCATCCGCCCCCTTGTTCAGCTCCCCCGTGCCGTCATCAAGCTGCGTGGCACCCGACTTCAACATGCTCGCCTGGGCTTGCGCGCGGCTGGCCGCCTCGGCGGCTTCCTTCACCTCTGGGGAGGCGGAATTTTCCCGCGGTGCACCAAACGGCTGCGCGGCGCTAGACCAGGCATGGGCGGGTTCCCACTGTGCAAGGCCCGCCACCGCAGCGCCAATAATGAGCGGCAGGGCGAGCAGGAGGATCAAGAGGACGCTGCGCCACCGGGAGGGGGACGCAACGTCTGGGGAAACAAGGCGTGAGGTCATGATACTGAACCTATCCTTGCAGGTCACTCCCCTGTTGCAGGCGCGCCGAGCACCCCCGCAATGTCCGTTCCTCTACGATATATGGCATGTCCCACAATTATTCCCTGGCCCCCTCCCGCTACCTCGCCGCTGCGGCCATCGCGCCACTGTGTTTCAGCCTTGTTGCCTGCTCCAACGACGCCGATACGTCCGCAGAACCGGAGTTCTCCGACGCCACCGCCGCAAGCTCCTCGGCCACGGAGACCTCGTCCGAAGAAACCACGAGCGATCCCGCGACCTCGGAAGCCGCAGACACCACCACCGAGACCGCGGAGGCCGAGCCGACCTCTGCGGCCGCAGCTCCCACCGAGAACACCGCGGAATCCGCCAACGAAGAGAGTGAAGCCCCGGCCGCCGTACCCGCCGATACCGGCCGCGGCGATTGCTCCCCAGAAGCGCTACAGCCCGCAGCTCCCTCCATGACCAATATCCGAGTCAGTAACTGCGATGGCCAGTGGGCCCGCTTTGGCAAAGACAGCACTGACTGGACTGTCTGGGCGCGCTACGAGGGCGGCCAGTGGGTAGCCATTGAATCCATCGGCGAGACAACCTCCGGCCTAGCCGCCCCGTGCTACGACGTGGATAAGTGGGCCGCCGAGGGCGCCCCTTCCTTTGTTACGGAAAAGATGCGCCGCTGCGACTAGCCGCACAGCAAGAAACCGCCCCCGTACCGCGCAGTAGTTATGCAACTCGGTACGGGGGCGGCGTCGTTAGCGCACAGGCCCTGCCGGGGAAGGGCTACTTCTTCTCGGCGTAGACCTCGCGCACGCGCTGGCCCAGTGCTGGGTGCACGTTGGTCCAGTATTCGTATACGCGTTCTTCGGTCTCCTCGGATACACCGGCCATCGCGTTGGTGATATTGGTGACCAGGCGCTCCTTGGCGGCATCATCGTAGACATTCTCGTACAGGTCGCGAGCCTGGACAAAGTCGTCGTCCTCAGCGTGACGAACATACGGCGCACGCACCAAGTCGCTGCCGTAGGACTCCGGATTGATGTAGAGCTCCGCCGCGGTGGTGGTCTCGAGCTGGGAGCGGTCGTTTACGGCGGCGTCATCAAGCACGCCCGTACCCTTCTCATAGCGGTTGGGCGAGTAGACCGGATCCTCCGGAGCATTGAAGTGGTACTGCATGCTGCCCTCGTGCTGGTAGGTGTTGACCTCGTCCACGTTCTGTGGCTGGTTGACCGGCAGCTGCTGGTAATTCGGGCCAATGCGGTAACGCTGCTGGTCAGCGTAAGCAAAGACGCGAGCCTGCAGCATCTTATCCGGAGACAGGCCAACGCCAGGCACGATATTGGACGGATCGAGCGCCACCTGCTCAATCTGCGCGAAGAAGTTGCGCGGGTTGCGGTTGAGCACAAAGTAGCCCACATCGTGCAGCGGATAGTCCTTCTTGGACCAGACCTTGGTCAGGTCGAAGGGGTTAAAGCGGTAATTCTCCGCTTCATCCAGCGGCATGATCTGCACCTTGACGTCCCAGATCGGGTAGTTGCCCTCCTCGATGGCGTTATAAAGATCCTCGCGGTGGCAATCCGGGTTCTGGCCGGCGGTGGTAGTGGCCTCTTCATCGGTGAAGTTCTCTACGCCCTGGCGGGTCTTGAAGTGGTACTTCACCCAGAAGGCCTCGCCCTGTTCATTAACCCACTGGAAGGTGTGGGAACCATAGCCATTCTGGTGGCGGGTGGACTTCGGGGTACCGCGATCGCCCATGAGGTAGGTGACCTGGTGGGCGGATTCTGGGTTGCGGGTCCAGAAATCCCACTGCATATCGGCATCGCGCAGGCCATTGGTGCCCAGGCGCTTCTGGGAGTGGATGAAGTCTGGGAACTTCAGACCATCGCGAACGAAGAAGACCGGGGTGTTATTACCCACGATGTCGAGATTGCCATCTTCGGTATAAAAGCGCAGAGCAAAGCCGTGCACATCGCGCCAAGTGTCCGGAGAACCCTGCTCGCCGGCGACGGTAGAAAAACGGCCCATCATCGGGGTAACGGTGCCCTTTTGGAAGACCTTAGCCTTGGTATATGCAGAAACGTCTTCAGTAATGTGCAGCTCACCAAAGGCGCCGTGGCCCTTAGCGTGCGGCGTGCGCTCCGGCACGCGCTCGCGGTTGAAGTGCGCGAGCTTTTCAATGAGGTGGATATCATTCAGCGCCACTGGGCCCTGCTGGCCGGCGGTCACCGAGGTGTTCTCGGACGGCACCGGCTGGCCCGAGGGGCGGGTGGTATTTCCCTTGCCAGCGGGGCGCTGGCCCTTATTCAGGATGTCATCAGCGGTGAAATCAGTCATTTATGCCTCCTGGCAATCCGGGGTCAGTTCACTCCAGTGTGGCAAAACTTTGCACGGTTGTCAGGGCTCGCAAAAGAGTGTAATGGGGGCTGGTAGATTCATTCAGGTGACTCACCACTCCGCAGCAGACGACGCCCGCGTCACCGACCTCGCCCTTCGGGCCGGTCGCGGCGACCGCGCGGCGCTGACGGAGTTTATCAAGGCCACCCAAGATGATGTGTGGCGTTTGCTGGCGCACCTGGGCGGACCCGAGGGTGCTGACGATCTCACTCAGGAGACCTATCTGCGTGTCATCAGCGCCCTGCCGCGTTTCGCCGCCCGTTCCTCCGCGCGCACGTGGCTTCTCTCTCTGGCTCGGCGCGTGTGGGTAGATAATATTCGCCACGATATGGCCCGGCCGCGAAAGTCTGCCACGGAGTACGAGGATGCGATGGGCGCAGCGCCGGAAGAATCCGCGGCGTGGAGCGAGTGGATCGACGCCCGTACGCTTATCGACGCCCTCCCGTCCGACCGCCGCGAAGCCCTCATTCTTACCCAGGTACTGGGCTATACCTATGAGGAGGCGGCCAAGATTGCCGGCGTGCGCGTGGGCACCATCCGCTCCCGCGTGGCTCGTGCCCGCAAGGATCTCATCGCGGGGACAGGTTAATACCCCCAAATAGTCCCCTGTGATGGCGGAGTTAATTTCACTCCCAAATTGTTACGCTCTGGTGGCGGAATCAAGCGGTGGATGCGCCACGCTTGAATAGTTCGTTAAGTATTTCACGTGGGGTTGCGCCGCCGAGGATTTGTCGGGGTGTTTCGTTGAGCTCATTTTGCACCCACGCGACATGTTCGG
>NZ_JASPHV020000036.1:0-12594 GCF_030229435.2 Corynebacterium sp. MSK122
GTGTATAAGAGACAGGATCCCAGCTCCGCGGACCCCAGCTCCGCAGATCCCGTCCCCGCAGACGCCACTCCGGCGGACTCTGCATCCTCCGACGCCGCACCCGAAAACGCTGCCTCGGCCGAGCCTGCCGATTCGGCCTCGAGCGTCGCCCCCGAGCGCGCCCCCGCCGCTGACCCGGCCACCCCAGCCACCGAAGCAGCTGCGTCAGCTCCCGCGCCGGAACCCACACCGGAATCCGCGCCCGAGCCTGCGCCCGAGACCCCGCCCCAGCGAGAGCCTGAGCCAACCGACGAACCCGAACCGGAACCCGATGGCGAACCAGCCCCCGAACCGGAGCACCAGTCGACCCCCGAGACCACAAGCGAGCACCCCGCGCCTTCCAAGCCACACGCACGCCACCGGCCGATCCTGCCAGGAACCATGCGCCGCGAGCGCCGGAATTGGGCGGAAGCCAAGGGATTTGAATTCATGAAGGCCGACCCTTACCTCGTTGACGAATGGACCAGGGGAGTGGCCTCCACGGGCGCGGCACCCAAAGACATTGTCGCGGGCAACGTGTACGGCCACGAGATGCTGTTGATGGACATCGATGGCGTCAACGTCATGGCTATGCGCACCGGTGCGGCCTCCGACATGGTGGTGGACTTTCGCCGCTTCGACCGCGACGACGCGAAGGCTTCCGAGGACCTGCTTTTGGCCATGGCCATCGAGGGGTTCGATGTATATTCTTCGGATAGTGCCGTGACCGAGCGCATGGTGGATGAGCGCGTCCACGTCGCCCTGCAGCAAATGCCCGAAGCCGTTACCGCACTATGGATGGAAACGGAGTGGGTCCTGGCGCAGACCACGAAGCAGGCGCGCTCCGCGGAATGGGACGCGATGCTTCCACCTCTCGCCCTGCTTGCCGACGCCGCCCGCGTCCTCCCCCCGCGTTCCTCGGCCACCCATGTGGTGCGCCTCGAGGAATTGGACCCAGCCCGCGAGATTCCCGCCCAGCCCATCGTCGAGGCCGTCGGCGGCGCGCCGGCGGCCGGCGCGCCCGAATTCGAGCGACCCGTCATCCAACGGCCGGAAGAGCCGCTGCAGATGCCGTCTCGGGCCTATTCTGAAACCCGCGGCCCGGTCGAGCACAGCGCCCTCGGCGGCGACGAAGTAGACGCCATTGCCGATGGCCGCGAGCGCCCCACACCCGATTCCCACACCGCCCGCCTGCCCCGCCAGCAGTTCCGCGCCGCCTCCATCTTCGACGACCCCTCTGACGATCCCACTAGTGGGCCCGCCCCCAGCGCGGCTGATACCCGCGGGGTCGATAGTCGCGCGGCCGAGGAATCGGACCCGCGCCGGGAAGAGTAGCCTAGAGACCAATACTGGCGGCCTGCCACCGCGCACGAGCCGCCGCGCACGACCCACGACAAGGAGCAGATGACTGTGGATTCTCACACCACCAATGCGCACACCGCGCACGCCCAAAACCTGGACGCCGAGAAGAAGGCCCGCCTCGCTGAACTGGTCAAGGAACTGGCCGTCGTCCACGGTAAGGTGACCCTGTCCTCGGGCAAGGAAGCTGACTACTACGTGGATCTCCGCCGCGCTACCTTGCATCACGAAGCCTCCCGTCTCATCGGCGCCCTGTTGCGCGAGCTGACCGCAGATTGGGATTTCGCAGCCGTCGGTGGCCTGACTCTCGGCGCCGACCCGGTTGCTACCTCCATCATGCATGCCGACGGCCGCGATATCGACGCCTTCGTCGTACGCAAAGAAGCCAAGAAGCACGGCATGCAGCGCCGCATCGAGGGCGCAGACGTAGAAGGCAAGAAGGTTCTTGTCGTGGAAGACACCACCACTACCGGTAACTCCCCGCTTACCGCCGTGGCCGCGCTGCGCGAGGCCGGCGCCGAGGTCGTGGGCGTGGCGACCGTTGTGGACCGCGAGACCGGTGCCGGCGACGTCATCGCCGCAGAAGGCCTCGAGTACCGCTCCCTGCTGGGCCTGGGCGACCTTGACCTCGCCTAACGCAGACAGCGCGGCCGACCAGGCCAAGCCGGACGAGGTCAAGGGGCCGACCGAGTGGAACGAGGGACGCCATGGCGTAGGCCCGTGGGAAGGTCCGCTGCCGCGAGGGCCTGAGGCCGAGAAATACGACCCAGAGCTGCTTGCTGAAGGAGACCGTCGTAACGTCGTCGATGCCTACCGCTACTGGAGCAGGGAGGCGATCAAAGAGGACATCGATAAGCGCCGGCATAGCCTGCACATCGCGATCGAGAACTTTGAAAATGACGCCAATATCGGCACCGTCGTGCGCACCGCCAACGCCTTCGCCGTCGATACCGTGCACATCGTCGGCCGCCGGCGGTGGAATCGCCGCGGGGCAATGGTCACAGATAGGTACCAGCACTTGATGCACCACGAGAGCGTCGAAAAGCTTATTGCGTGGGCGGCCGAGGAAGGCCTTACCGTGGTAGCCATTGATAACACCCCCGGTTGCGTGCCCCTGGAAACGGCCGAGCTGCCGGAGCGCAGCCTGCTGCTTTTCGGCCAAGAGGGCCCCGGCGTGACGCAAACGGCCCAGGACGCCGCGGTGATGACCTGCTCCATCGCCCAATTTGGCTCCACCCGCTCCATCAACGCGGGTGTCGCGGCCGGCATTGCCATGCACGCCTGGATCCGCCAGCACGCCGATCTGGACAATTCCTGGTAGGAAGATCGTTACACTAGCTATATCTACCCGTGCGACTGGAGTGATTGAGGAACCGTGGAAGAAAAGTGGGCCCACCGCGCCGAACTCGCAGAGGCCGCCATCAATGAGCGCCACGCGCACTCCGTATGGGGCCTGCCGCGCACCAATCTTGCCGTGGTCAGCTGGCCGCCCACCACGAAGGAAAAGCTCTTTGTCCACTGGCACTACTGGTGGCAGGCCCACTACCTGGACTGCCTCGTCGATGCGGCGCTGCGCAATAACACCAAGGTGCGCCGTCACCGCATCTATGACACCTTGCGCGGCATTCGCATCCGCAACCTTGCGCAGCTGACCAAGAATAAGTACTACGATGACAAGGCCTGGCTCGCCCTGGCTTTCGGCCGCGTGGAGGGCCTGAAGAAGGCAAAGACACCCAAGCGCCTCGCGGCCCTGCAGCGCAATATCCACGAAGGCCTCGATGAATCGCTTGGCGTGCTGCCGTGGCGCCTGGGCGAGAATTTCATGAACGTGCCCTCCAACGGCCCGGGCGCCATCATGCTCGCGCGCATGGGGCGCATTGAGGAAGCACGCCACATCGTTGACTGGATCTATGACCACCTGCTGGACGACGACGGCTACATCATGGACGGCGTTCGCATGCGCATGGACGGCCCTGAGGTGGTAAAAAACATCCACCCCTACTGCCAGGGTGTAGTGCTCGGCGCGTGCCTGGAAATCGTGCTGGCGCTGCGGGAAAAGGCCGGCGTGCGCGATTTGGAACAGATCGACAGCGTACAGGAGGCCGAGATGGCTTCCGAGATGATGGATTACATCATCCGCATCCGGGGCTTGGTGCAGACTGTGGCCTCGGGCATGGCTACGCCTTCGGGCATAGTGGACTGGGAGACTGGCGATGGTGACGGTGGCCTGTTTAAGGGCATTTTGATGCGCTATCTTGCCGACGTCGCCGTGCGCCTGCCCGGCGATTCCCCCGCCAACCGTGCGACGAAGAAGCTGGCTGCGCGCATGGTGATGGCCTCGGCCGAGTCGGTGTGGGAGCACCGCTTAGAGGTTGATGGTCTGCCGATTTTCGGCTCTGACTGGTTGTCCGATGCGCGCCTGCCGCATAACTACGGCTTCGGCCGGCGCACCATGAGCGAGAAGGTAGGCATCATTCGCGTAGACGAGCGCGATTTGTCGGTGCAGCTTTCCGGGTGGATGCTGATGGAGGCCTGCGCTCGAGTGACGAGGCATCTGTCTAAATAGTCCGCAACCGCGGGACAATCGTGTGGCGCGCATAGACGGGTTGAAAATGTCACAGAGTTTTTGCGGCAGAATTTCCGGGAAACGGGCATACTTGGGTGTTGGAACGTGTTTGACCACAAACCCACTTTTAAGGATGGAAATTCATGCCAATTGCAACCCCTGAGGTCTATAACGAGATGCTGGATACCGCGAAGAAGAATGGCTTCGCGTTCCCAGCTATCAACTGCACCTCATCTGAGACCATTAACGCAGCTCTGAAGGGCTTTGCTGAGGCCGAGTCCGACGGCATCATCCAGTTCTCCACCGGTGGTGCCGCTTTCGGTTCCGGCCTGGCACTGAAGGACAAGGTCAAGGGTGCTCAAGCATTGGCCGCATTCGCTCACGAGGCCGCCAAGCACTACGGCGTCAATATCGCGCTGCACACCGACCACTGCCAGAAGGAAGTGCTCGATGAGTACGTCCGTCCGCTGCTGGCTATCTCCCAGGAGCGCGTGGACCGCGGCGAGAACCCGCTGTTCCAATCCCACATGTGGGACGGCTCCGCTATCCCCATCGACGAGAACCTGGTCATCGCCCAGGAGCTGCTGGAAAAGGCAAAGAACGCGCACGTCATCCTCGAGGCTGAGATCGGCGTCGTCGGCGGCGAAGAAGACGGCGTTCAGGCAAAGGCAGGCGCTAACCTGTACACCTCCCCAGAGGACTTTGAGAAGACCATCGATGCCCTAGGCACCGGCGAGAAAGGCCGCTACATGCTGGCCGCTACTTTCGGCAACGTTCACGGCGTCTACAAGCCAGGAAACGTGAAGCTGCGCCCCGAGGTCCTGCTCGAGGGCCAGAAGGTGGCACAGAAGAAGCTCGGCTTGGGTGAGGACGAGTACGCATTCGACTTCGTCTTCCACGGCGGCTCCGGCTCCGAGAAGGAGAAAATTGAAGAGGCACTTCGCTACGGTGTCATCAAGATGAACGTAGACACCGATACCCAGTACGCCTTCACCAACCCGATCGCTCGCCACATGATGGAAAACTACGACGGGGTATTCAAGATCGACGGCGAGGTTGGCAACAAGAAGGTCTACGATCCACGCTCCTACCTGAAGAAGGCAGAGCAGGGCATGTCCGAGCGCGTCATCGAGTCCTGCCAGGACCTGCACTCTGTGGGCAAGTCCATCTCCAAGTAACTTGGCCACCGTGCTCTAAGTTGAGGCAGCCTCGTACATAGGCATGCCGAATGAGCCGCTTCCCCCGCGTGGGAGGCGGCTTTTTCGTTCTCTCGGCCGGGGCGATTTTAGACGGGGCTCGGTGATCGGCCGGCGCAGTTAAAGGTTGTGGTTGGGGCTTGGCGGCCTAGCGGGGCTGGGGACGAAGCGTGGGGTGTTACTCCACGGTGGTACCCAAGCGATGCGGCCATTTACGCGCACCATACGGCCGCGTTCTGTGGGCCGCGAGGGGTCATCTTGGTTGACGGCGTTGTGGTGCGCGCACAAGGTGACCAGATTTTCTTGGTTGGTGGGCCCGCCCGCGGACCACGCGGTGAGGTGGTGGACTTGGGCGTCGTCGGCAGGCGTATTGCAGCCCGGCCACGCGCACACGGGATGCTCGGCCGAGGCGAGCATGCGCTGTTTCCATGTGGCCATGCGCTCAGTGCGGTACAGGTTCACCGGGCCGTGCTCCGGGTGAACCAGGCTGACGTAGCCGCGCTGGGCTAAGGCGCGGGCGACGAGCTGCGCGCCGGTCATGCGGGCGCCGTTGGTGAGCTGGAGGGTGATATCGGTGGCGTCGGCAGGCGCGGCGACGATGCGGTCGAGCTGGTCCAGGGTGAGGATGACGTTGGTGTGCACGGCCGGCAGCGCGCCGGGGTTGCCCTCGAGGAGGAGCTTTTTGGCGGCGGCGAGGGGATCATCTTTGTTGACGGAGGAGAGCACGCCTTTGATATCGGCGATATCGGTGGGATCGGCCGTAATGGAGATGGTGTGGGGTCCGTCGGGGCGGCGGGTATAGCGCACTCCGGGCTCGGGGCGGCGGGGCGGATTGAGCTGCTTGAGGAGCTTCTTGGCCACGGAGGGGATGAGGCGCGCCTCGGTGCGACACAGTTCTAGGCGCAGGTCCCAGGCGCGGTTACTATCGCGCACGCGGCGGGTATAGGACTCGATGCTATCAAGCGTGGCGAGGTCGTGGGCGCGGGTGCGGGCGGCGTCGCGCGCGAGGCGCTGCTTGCGGGAGTTGGATGTGCGGCCGAAGTAGACGTGCTGCAGGCGGGCGAGCTGGGCAGCCAAAAGCGGGCTGGCTCCGGCCTTGAGGAGTGAGTCTTCGGAGCAGCCCTGAAACTCGGCGACGAGGTCGACGCCGCGGCGGCATAACAAAAGAAAATCGGTGTTCACACGGCCGAAGCTAAAGGGCACGCGAGGACCGAACAAGCGGTGCGCGGCCGGGAAGGGCGAAATTGTGGATAGGTGGGGGAGAAGGGGGCGTCGGCAAGAGCTATCCACAGGCCAGCCGACGGCCGAGATGCGCGGGGACGGCGGCGATGGTAGGGGCGGTCTTCTATGCTGGAAGTCATGTCGGAAGCGAAGGAAAGAGTCTCAACGCGGGAAAAGCTGCGGGTGATTGACCGCTCGGTGCTCTCGCGGGTAAACCGCATTCGCGCGCGGTTTGTCTACATCGTCCAGGCGACCATTGGTGCGGCGCTAGCGTACTGGGTGGCCGGCGATGTGGTGGGGCACCCGCAGCCGTTCTTTGCGCCGATTTCTGCGGTCATCATTCTGGGGATGTCCGGTGGGGACAGGATGAAAAAGGCGCTGGAGATGTCGATTGGCGGCATCATCGGCGTGGCCGTGGGCGACCTGCTCTTCCAGATTGTGGGGCAGGGGCCGTTTCAGATTTTCTTCATTGTGGGCGCGGGCCTGGTGGTGGGCTCGTTTTTGACCAAGTCGCCGCTGGTGACCAACCAGATTGTCTTTGGCGCGATTTTGATTGCGACGATTTTCCCGCCCACGGAGGGTCCGGGTGGCCTGCACCGCGCGATTGACGCGATGATTGGCTCGGCCATTGGCCTGATAACCATCGCGCTGATTCCCAATTCCCCGTTGGTGGAGGCGCGGCGCGAGGTCTCGAAGGTGTTAAAGATTGCCTCGAGCATTCTTGCCGACGTCACCTATGGCATCCGCCAGCAAGACCCCGCCGTCATCCGCGACGCGCGCGAGGCGGTGCGCGGTACGCAAGACAGCGTCAATACCCTCCTGAGCGCGGCGCAATCGGGCAGGGAGGCTTCGGAGGTCTCGCCACTGTTGTGGGCATCGCGGCGCAGCATTCGATCGCTGGAGCGCATCCTCATGCCGGTAGATAACGCGGTCCGCGGTGTGCGCGTGCTCTCCCGCCAGGCGCTAGGCCTGACGGAGGACCGCGACAAGGTTTCGGATGAGCAGGTGGAATTGCTCGATGAGCTTTCTGAAATCATGCTCGCCATCAGCGAGCTCTATAGTCAGGGCAAACAGCACGGGCACGACGAAGCGATTGAAATTCCGGACCTTGTGCAGCGCCTGCGCATCGTGGGCGGGCGCGCCGGGCTGGACATCATCGACAAGGACGGCACGTTATCGGCCTATATGATTCTGGGCCAGACGCGCTCCCTCGTGGTGGACATGCTGATGGTGTGTGGGTTGTCGCGTGAGTCGGCCGTGGCGCACTTGGTGCCGACCTCGCAGCACCCGGCCTACCCGCCGGAGGTGTGGGGGCGCGAGGACTAGCGTCCTCGCGCGGAGGCAAGGAACTCGCACGGAGGCAAGGGCGTCGGGCGGGGTTAAGGTCGGACGATCTGGAGATCGCGCAGGTGGCGGTAGAAGGTCACGCGGGTCACCGGCCGCTTGTGGGGGATCGAATCGACGATGACGCGCAGCTGCGGGCCGCCGGCTTGGACGGCGCGGCCGGTGCTGACGGATTCGGGGTCGAGCTGGCCGGGCTTGCGCAGGAGCGAGCGCAGGCGGCCCTGCGACTCGACAGGGGAGGTGGCGCGGGCGGCGAGGATGCCGGGGGCATCGGTCATCGGGACGAGGCGCGCGCCAAAAGTTTTGGGGGAAGTGGCGGCTAGGGTGTGGTCGTCGATGATGACTTCACCGGTGAATGGGCCATTGGAGGCGTCTGAGATGGTGGCGGAGCCGGCGACGGCGAGGCCGGAGTCATTGCGAATGAGCGGAGCAGGGCGAACCGGAGCCGTGCGGGCGAACTCGAGGGCCTCGGCCGGGGAGGTGGGAAGGCCCCAGTTCTGCGCGGCCGCGGATGTGGCGCCCGAGGGGGCGGGGATGAAGGCGACCTCGGCCCAGAGGTTGTCGGCTCGCATGAGGCGGGTGAGTACGGCCGAGAGGGCGGCATCGGACCCGGCGACGACGATGCGCAAAGGCTCAGCAAGGTGGGGTGCTTGGGGCGCGGCCTGTGGTGCGCCGAGGTGGCGCACATCTGGTTGGGCGGCGATGTCATCGAGGGAGGGAGTGGGGTCGTCGGGAAGCAGAGCAGTTGCTGCGTTGTCAATGACGGATAATTCCTTGCGGGTGGGAATGGCCGAAAGATCATGGGCCTCGGCGGGCATAGGAATGTCCGGGGCGCCGCAGCGGAGGAACAAAAAACGCATGCGGACAATGCTACGCGCGCTTTTTAAGCCGGGAAAGTGTAAAGTTGGAGAGTATTTTGGCTTCAATTATGAGGAAGTGACTAAACAATGGCAGCGATCGTCATTGTCGGCGCCCAGTGGGGCGACGAAGGCAAGGGCAAAGCGACCGACATCCTCGGCGGCAAGGTTGACTACGTGGTCAAGCCGAACGGCGGTAATAACGCCGGCCATACCGTCGTGGTAGGCGGCGAAAAATACGAGCTGAAGCTCCTGCCGGCCGGCATTTTGTCCGAGAACGCCACCCCGGTGCTGGGCAATGGCGTGGTGATCAACCTTGAGGCGCTCTTTGATGAGATTGATGGCCTTGAGGCCCGCGGTGCGAATGCGTCGCGCCTGAAGATTTCCGCCAATGCGCACCTGGTGGCGCCGTACCACCAGACGTTGGACCGCGTGCAGGAGCGCTTCCTGGGCAAGCGCGCTATCGGCACCACCGGCCGCGGCATTGGCCCGACCTACGCCGATAAGGTCGCCCGCATTGGCATCCGCGTGCAGGACATCTTTGATGAGTCCATCCTGCGTCAGAAGGTGGAATCCGCCCTGGATATTAAGAACCAGATGCTGGTGAAGATGTACAACCGCAAGGCCATCGAGGCGGACCAGATTGTGGAGTACTTCCTAAGCTACCGCGACCGCCTGCGCCCGATGGTTATCGATGCCGAGCTGGAGCTCAACCAGGCCCTCGAAGCTGGCAAGCACGTGCTCATGGAGGGGGGGCAGGCCACCATGCTCGACGTGGATCACGGCACCTACCCGTTTGTGACCTCGTCTAACCCGACGGCCGGTGGTGCTTCTGTGGGCTCCGGTATTGGTCCGACCCGCATTAAGACCTCGCTGGGCATCATCAAGGCTTATACCACCCGCGTGGGTGCCGGCCCGTTCCCCACCGAGCTCTTTGATAAGTGGGGCGAGTACCTGCAGACCACCGGCGGTGAGATTGGCGTGAACACCGGCCGCAAGCGCCGTTGTGGCTGGTACGACTCCGTTGTTGCGCGCTATGCCACCCGCGTCAATGGCTTTACCGATTACTTCCTGACCAAGCTGGACGTTCTTACTGGCATTGGCGAGATCCCGATCTGCGTGGCTTACGACGTCGACGGTAAGCGCTACGATGAACTGCCGCTTACCCAGTCCGAATTCCACCACGCCGAGCCCATCTTTGAGACCATGCCGGCCTGGGATGAGGACATCACGGAGTGCTCCACCTTTGAGGAGCTGCCGCAGAAGGCGCAGGATTACGTCCTGCGTTTGGAAGAGCTGTCTGGCTGCCGTATCTCCTATATCGGCGTTGGCCCTGGCCGCGACCAGACCATCATTCGTCATGATGTGATGGAGGATCAGTAAAGCAATTCCGCTTTCAATCGTCGAATGAGCCCCGCCGCGCAGCGAGTCCGCTGCGTCGAGGGGGCCGACCCTGTTTGATGGTCGTAGGTTAGCGCCCCTACGAATGCCTTGTAAACACTTTTCGGAAGAGATTACAAGGCGAAACAGCTGCCACGCGCGAAGACATTGATAGTGAGCATTGCACTCTATTGCTGGCGATTTTGTCGTTAAGCGAAGCAGTATTGCTCCGTGTGTCAAGCGCTACGCAACCGGAAAGGTTCCCAACAAAATACCAACATTCGATCCCGCGTGCTGTCTGACGCTGAAATTATTCGGCAGCTGGAACGACAACTGGCTACTTTGGACGATTAACGCAACATTTTGTGTAAAGCCAAGCAGAATTTTCCGAAGGGATGGGCTGGTCATCGCTTCAAATTCATCGACGAGTACGAAACCGGGTATTTGGTGAAGCGGATAAGCCCTATACTGGAACAAAGAGCATCTTCGTAGTACCGGTGGAAGCAGTTTGAGTCTGCATACCAAAAAGGGGCGCACTAGAGTGCGCTTTTGGGTGTCCAGATCGCCACGGTATTTCACTAGGACCTAACGGGTACAGAGACAAATGGATCTCAGACGTATTCCGTGAAGGCAGCGATGGTGGGCCGGTCGTTTGCAAACGGTGTGCACGAGTGGTGAGTGCAATTCGGTCCAAGGATTTGCATAAAACCGCTGGATGCGCATCGTTGAAGCAGATCAGCCCCACTGGGCGTTTCTGGTTGGGGCAGAAAACGCTACGCGGTGCCTCAAACCAAGAGTTAGACGGATATATTACTTACTTGCTGACAACAAGGGAGAATATAAATTTGGCGAAAATGTCTAATTATTGTTCTCACAGGTTGGGCGGGTTGTCCGTCGCGGATCGCATACGGCATGAGTCAGTAAATGCGTTAACAGCAGCGAAGTTGCAGCGGATAGCCTTCAAGGACGCTCCTTCATTAGAACCATGACATCCTATACGCATCGAAAAGTTTCCAGAAGCACTGCAGTGATGAGGTTGGCTCCCGATGACCCTATTTTCGAGGTGGGCCAGGACCCAGCCGCTCCAAATCATCAGGGAATTTGCTCTACTCGCAGCGCGCTTCTTAGTGAGGATAGATAAGAGCTGATTTGAGATGCGTCGGAAATAAGCGCACTCGCTTGTGCCAGTGCGAGGCTTATCGCGAGTTACAGATGCTCCACATCCCCAGGGACTACCAAGGGGATTTAGTCGGATGGTAACGCGAATGGCTACCTAAAGTTATAATTTGCTGTGAAAATTTACATTACAACCTAAGTGTTCTATACTCCGATGCTAAGAAGGTAAAATCTTGAACCTGGAATCATGGAGATGAGGATTGGAAGATGCTTAAATGAGTATAAGTGTGCAAAGTAAGAGCTTCGGCCGAAGTAGGGTACTTCGGTCGATTCTGGCGTTTTTTGTGGCAATTGCAGTGGTATCAGCTGTGGCTCCAGTAGCTAAAGCTGTTAGCGTGGGGGATGAAGTTACGTCAGTTACTGGCCCGGGTTACGGATTAAAATGGGAAAATCCAGAATCTACTGGGAAACTCCTGCCTCGGATGTTTTGGTATGCACCAGACAATTTCTCCCAAAATTTTGAAGGATTGGCCGGATATTGTGTTGATCCCGAGCATGCAGCGGAGGGTGAGGGCTCCGGAGTTATTCATGATTGGGACGGCTACGTAAAAGCTGCAGAACAGCAAAAGGGTTCGCGTAAAGAGCCGATGCCGGGCGGCCAGGAAGCATTCCGGAAGATCAATTGGATCGCTCACCATGGCTATCCGTATATTGGAATCCAAGATCTTGAGAAAAAGCTTTCCCTTAGTGGGCTAAACCGAAACCAAGCTATTATTGGTACGCAGCTCGCTATTTGGCACTTTTCAAATGGGATTGACTTCTCTGGTACGTTTAATGGAAATTCCAAAGACGTGCGAAATATTAAAGCTCTTTATACCTATCTGACCGGAGAATCAAACGTCGGTCAGGACGAGGTGAAAGATTCGTCCAACCTGACTGGCAAATTTGTCTCACACCCAGGCCAAGATCAGGTAATTATTGATACTAATCCGAACTCTGACTCTGGCCGTAAGCAGAAGCCGTCGATTAAGACTGAGGCTAAGTTTGCTGAGGGTTCGTCTCGTGTTGTCAATGGTGCGGTTGTTACCGACACTGTGACTTATGAGAATTTGGTACCTGGTAAGAAGTACCACTTGGATGCGACGTTGATGTCTAAGGACGGTAAGACTGAACTGGGTACTGGTGAGGCTGAGTTCACCCCTGAGTCTGCTAATGGTTCGACCACGGTTGATATCAAGGTTGAAAATGCTGAGAAGCCGGTTGATGCTGCGGTTGCCTTTGAGGAGTTGACCTCTGTTGAGGTTAATGCTGATGGTGATGAGACTCCGGATGCTGATACTCCGAATGAGATTGCGGACCACAAGGACATCAATGATGAGAAGCAGACTGTAACTTCGAAGGAGACTTTGGAGCCGTCGATTAAGACTGAGGCTAAGTTTGCTGAGGGTTCGTCTCGTGTTGTCAATGGTGCGGTTGTTACCGACACTGTGACTTATGAGAATTTGGTACCTGGTAAGAAGTACCACTTGGATGCGAC
>NZ_JASPHV020000037.1:0-11975 GCF_030229435.2 Corynebacterium sp. MSK122
TGTTTTCGTAGAGGGCTACAGCATCACGTTTGAACTGTTCGGAGTACCTAGGCATGGTGGTAGATTACCTTTCTTCCCAACCCAACCGGGCTGGATATCAGGTGTCCACCAAACAGGGGTCAGGCCCCCTCTACATCGGACGCAGATGGGGCGGCGAACCAATCACCATGATCTGCGTCGACAACCACGTCGATATCAAAACAACTGCCACCGGGGCACAAATCGCTGCCTACACACTCACCGAAGAAAAGATCTACTACAACAAGAAAGACAACGAACTCAGCCCCCAACGGGGCAACTAAAAACGAAAAATCTCGAGACACCGACCGGAACGATGTCTCGAGACTTCACAGTTGTGCCCGAGGGGGGACTTGAACCCCCACGTCCGTTAATAGGACACTAGCACCTCAAGCTAGCGCGTCTGCCATTCCGCCACCCGGGCAGGGTGTTTATCAGCCTCTCGGCTGGGCACTCCGATACTGTATCCTGCTCGAGGCTTGCTTTACAAATCGCCTGCGTGTGGCGTGAAAAAGCTACCGTTAGCGGCGTGTGGAAATACATGGTTGTAAGTCTGGTTGGGAGCTTTCCACGTGTGCGGCAAAATTTATGCAGGCTGCGGAGGTTACACCACATCGACATCGGCTTGTGAGGTGGGGTACAAATGGGTCTATGACTTCTTACGCAGATGATTCCCGCTTTCCTGGTCCAGATCCTTACGCACCGCTGCGCGATGTCCCGTCCTTCGTTCTCTCGTCCACTGATGTGGTGGAAGGAGACGAGCTCCAGGAGAAGCTCCGCGCCCCAGAGAGCGTATCGCCTCAGCTTGCGTGGTCCGGACTCCCGGAAGGCACTAAGTCCCTGGCCGTGACCTGTTTCGACCCGGATGCGCCAACGGCTTCTGGTTTCTGGCACTGGGCGGCGTTCAATATCCCCGTTGAGGTAAGCGAGCTGCCTACCAATGCCGGCGCCGCCGAGGACTTGGGGATTGACGGCGTCATTAGCTTGCGCAACGATTCGGGCGAGCGCACTTACTTCGGTGCAAACCCGCCTGCCGGCCACGCCCCGCACCGCTACCTCTATGCCGTCCATGCAGTCGACGTAGAAAAGCTCGACATCGACCCAGATGCTTCGCCGACCGTGCTTGGGTTCAACCTGCATTTCCACGCTCTCGGCCGCGCCATTTTGTGGGGCTGGTACGAGGCGAAGTAATGGCGAGTAGCTCTACTTCATCGCAGCCTAGTCCGCCGACGGCGCTGCGGGTCGGCGGCGCCTTCATGGTGGTCGCATTCGTGCTGGTGCTCTTTGCGCTAATCTCCGTCTTCACGGATGGTTGGGGTGCCGATTTCGAATGGACGTATTCCAAAGTGGCGATTATTGTCGCCGCGGTCATCGTCGGGGCCTTTAGCACCATGAGCAAGAGTCAGGCGGGAAGCCGCGCGCAGGTTACAGCATTGGTCATCGCTATTGTGATCATTGCAGCAAGCCGCTTTCTGCCCGGCGATACCCTATTCACTCAACCACAGTTTTGGGTCGTGTTCTACGCCGGCTTCGCGGTGTTGTGCGCACTGGTCCTCAGACGCAGCGCCATGTCGCAGACCTAGTCAACACCGAAGAAATAAAGGGTCCGCCTATTTCCTCTGCGTGCAGCCGGAGAAGTAGGCGGACCTTGTGTTGAGCAACCTTGGGCTGGACTAATCTAAGGGCTTCCAAGGAAGACCGGAGCCAACCGCCTGGGAAATATTGCTCATACCGTGGGCACGGATTTGAGCGGCAATGCCGCGGTGAATATCGCGGATCCAGTCCGGACCGCCGTAGATGAGACCGGTGTAGCCTTGCAGCAGGGAAGCGCCGGAAGTGATGCGTTCCCATGCTTGCTCCGGCGTGGAGATGCCGCCCACGGAGATGAGGGTGAGCTGGCCGCCGACTCGCTCATTGAGGCGGCGCAGTACTTCTAGGGAGCGCTCAGCTACCGGAGGGCCGGATACGCCACCGGCACCCATCTCCTTTACCTCGGCGGCTGGGGTCTTGAGTCCCTCGCGGGAAATGGTGGTATTTGTCGCTACTATTCCGTCGAGGCCGAGTTCGAGGGCTAGGTCTGCCACGGCGTCAACGTCGGCATCCGAAAGATCTGGGGCAATTTTCACCAGCACCGGAACCGCGGTGCATTCTTGCACGGCGGAGAGAATGGGACGCAGCGATTCCACTGCTTGCAGGTCGCGCAGGCCCGGGGTATTCGGGGAAGAAACGTTGACCACCAGGAAATCTGCCAAGTCGCCCAACACCGACGCGGAGCGGCGGTAGTCTTCTACTGCATGCTCGGTAGGGGTGACTTTGGTTTTGCCAATATTGATGCCAATGACATCGCTGTAGCGACGCTTGCGCAGGTTTTCTGCGGCGGCTGCTGCACCTTCATTATTAAAGCCCATCCGGTTCAAGATGGCCTTATCGGCCTTCAGGCGGAAGAGCCGCGGCGCAGGATTGCCGGGCTGTGCTTGGGCGGTGACGGTGCCTAACTCTGCATAACCAAAGCCAATGGGAGTCCACGTATCAGCAGCCGCAGCGTTTTTATCGAACCCGGCGGCAAGTCCCAACGGGCGGGGGAATTCCACTCCGAAGACCTCTTGGCGCAGCACTGGATCGTTGACCGGCAGGATCTTTGCCAAGGCGCGGTTGACGGGGCCGGCAGCTTGGAGTCCGCTCAAGGCCGTATTGATGATCTCGTGTATCCGCTCCGGACTGAGCTTGAACATGCCGCGCAATGCAAGCTGGTAGGCCTGCGCGCGCAATTGGTCAATAGTGCTGGTCATCTTTTTAAGACTCCTTCTTCAGGTGCGGGGTGTCCACGAACTGCAGCCCGTGGCCGGTGGCGGAGGCGGCGACAAAGGTGCCGTCGCTAAGCATGGCAATATTTTGCGCATCCGGCACGGTCGAGAGATCTCCGCGCAACTCTGGGACGCCTTTGGCAATCTCAAAGGCATGAGCCTTATTGGTATCGGTGGCGCTCACCCACGCCAGATTGCGCTTTTCGTCCCAGGTTACGCCCCATGGGGCGCCCTCTACGTTGCCGTATTGATGCAGGCGGACGACGTCATCGGAAGTGTAGACGGCCAAGCGGCCGCCCTCGGTATCGGAGGCGAGGACCACGCCGTTATCGCCCACCGCGATGCTGCCGACCCCCTGGCCAACGCGCAGTCGGCCGCCCGCGCGATCATTTGTCCAGTCCACGTTTTGGATAGTGGAATCCTCTCGGTGGATGCGCACCACTCCGTCATCGCCTGAGGAATTGGGCACGGCCAATAGCTGGTCCGAGCCGGCTTCCACCTCGATATCTCCGTCGCGCTTTCCGTCCTTATAGATGCCTATCGTGGTGGAATCGGCCGAGGTGGCAAAGATCTCGCCGCTGGATAGCTGGGTGGCGGCAGTAACTGGGGAGTCCTCCTCCATGTGGACCTCCTGAGGAGAATCCGGAGATGCAGGATCGATCAGGAGAACCTTATCTGGGCAGGCGAGGACAAAACCCGACTCCGAAGAACTGAGGTCACCACACTCCGCAGAAATGTCTAGCGAGGTAGCCTTCTTCTCTTCAAAATCCTTCTGGCTACCGATGAGAAGCTCGTCTTTGGTGCGCACTGCCAGCGAGTCATCAAAGGCGGCAAGGTCAGTGATGTCTCCCTTAAGGTCGACCACAGTGCCTTCCGGATCCGCCTTAGCTGGGGAGGCCGCTGGGGTGGCATTGCCCTTGACCGCGGTCTCTGGATCGGCGCCCACGCCCACTTCGGGCTGGCAGGCGGCCAACGCGGTGGCGCTGAGCGCCAGCAAACTGGAAAGGATAAGTGCGGAGCCAGAATGAGATTTCACGGCTACTAATCCTAACAGCGCGCGTTGTAAAAACTCGAAGCCCAGCGCGGCTGTAGTGTGAAGCGGGTGATTTCTAATACCGCAACTGACGCTGTTTCTTGGGCGCAGGTCATTGTTTTGTCCATCGTGCAGGGGCTTACCGAGTTTCTTCCGGTAAGCTCCTCCGGTCACCTGCGCATTGTTTCCGAACTTTTTTGGGGCAACGACGCCGGCGCGTCCTTCACCGCAGTTATCCAGCTGGGTACGGAGCTGGCTGTGCTGGTCTATTTCGCCCCAATGATTTGGCAGATTCTCTCCGGCTGGTTCCGCGGCTGGGCCGATAAGTCCTCTCGTGGCCAGGACTGGCGCATGGGGTGGATGGTCATCGTGGGTTCCATTCCCATCGGAGTTATCGGCCTCGCATTCGAGGATGCGATCCGCGGCGCCCTGCGCAACCTGTGGGTTACCGCCGCAATGCTCATCCTCTTCTCCTTTGTCTTCATCGCTGCAGAAAAGCTGGGCAAGAAGGAGCGCGGCTTTGAGGAGCTAACCATGAAAGACGCCATTGTCATGGGTTTGTGCCAGTGCTTGGCGCTCATTCCGGGTGTTTCTCGCTCCGGCGGCACCATCTCTGGTGGTCTGTTCCTGGGGCTGGACCGCGAGGTAGCCACACGCTTTAGCTTCTTGCTGGCCATTCCGGCTGTGCTGGCTTCGGGGCTTTTCTCGCTTCCCGACGCCTTTTCTCCCGAATCCGGCCAAGCCGCCTCCGGCCTGCAGCTTCTGGTCGGCACTGGCATCGCCTTTGTACTGGGCTACGCCTCCATTGCGTGGCTACTAAAGTTCGTGGGCAACCACTCCTTCTCTTGGTTTGCCGTTTACCGCATCCCGGTCGGCGTGCTCGTCATGCTCCTCCTGGCATTGGGAGTCCTGCAGCCGCTCTAAGGCACACCGCGTTAGTATGGTGGCTATGCATTCTTGGCCAATACCTTCCTTCCGCCCTGTGCCGGGTGATGCGGAACAGCTGCGCTTGTACGATTCTGCGAACCAAACCATCGCTCCCGTAGAGGTCGCAGGGGATACCGCCACCATGTACGTGTGTGGCATCACGCCCTATGACTCCACCCACTTGGGCCATGCCGCCACGTACCTGACCTTTGACCTCATCTACCGTGCGTTCCTGGATGCCGGGAAGAAGGTTCACTACGTCCAAAACATCACCGACGTCGATGATCCGCTATTCGAACGTGCCGAACGCGACGGTGTAGATTGGCGTGAACTCGGCACTTCTCAAATTGACCTCTTCCGTTCCGATATGGAGCTGCTCTCCGTTTTCCCGCCGCAAGACTATATTGGCGCCATGGAAGCCGTCGATGAAATCGTGGAAATGGTGCAGAAGCTTCTCGACGCCGGAGCGGCCTACGTCGTAGACGACCCCGAGCACCCAGATATCTATGCCTCCGTCGAGGCCACCGAGCGCTTTGGGTATGAGTCCAATTACTCTGCCGAAGAGATGCGCACGTTCTTTGCTGAGCGCGGCGGCGATCCCGACCGCCCAGGGAAGAAGAATCCGCTCGACGCACTCATCTGGCGCGCCCACCGCGAGGGCGAACCAGCCTGGGAGTCGCCCTTTGGGCCTGGTCGCCCGGGGTGGCATATTGAATGTTCCGCCATCGCTACCAACCGCTTGGGTTCTTCCTTTGATATCCAGGGTGGCGGCAGCGACCTGAAGTTCCCGCATCACGAGTTTTCCGCTGCCCACGCAGAGGCTGCCCTACGAGTAGACCGCATGGCACAGTTCTATGTGCATACCGGCATGATTGGGCTCGAGGGCGTCAAGATGTCTAAGTCCTTGGGCAATCTCGTCTTCGTTCACAAGCTCGTAGAAGCGGGTGAAGAGCCCTCCGCTATCCGCTTGGGCGTCTTCTCCGGTCATTACCGCGACGAGCGCGACTGGTCCGACGAGGTGCTCGACGCCGCTAAGCGCCGCCTCGACGCATGGCGGGAGGCCTTGGCGCAGCCGGGAAGCATGGCAGGGGCCGAAGAGGTCGTCGCCAAGCTGCGTGCCGCAATCGCGAACGACCTTGATACCCCGGCCGCGCTCGCTGCCGTGGATGAGTGGGCAGAGGCCGACCGTGGCACGGACGAGGACGGCGCGGCCGATTTGGTTCGCACCGCACTAAATTCGCTCCTCGGCGTGCAGGCTTAGGCAAGATAGGGCAGTATCTACAGCATGAGCAT
Organism: Corynebacterium sp. MSK122; assembly: GCF_030229435.2. Lineage (NCBI taxonomy): Bacteria > Bacillati > Actinomycetota > Actinomycetes > Mycobacteriales > Corynebacteriaceae > Corynebacterium > Corynebacterium sp. MSK122. The sequence continues at coordinate 6,076 of NZ_JASPHV020000037.1, forward strand.
TCGCGCCGATTTCCAGCCCACCGTAGATGAGTTCATTAGTGACCTGAAATCCTTCGCCACCGGCGATTACCTCAAGGAAGATGAAAAGGAGTTCTGGGAGGCACCGTTTGACGCCAACGTCCTCCCAGAACTGCGCGGCCACCTTGAGCAGATGCTCGATGGGCTGGATGCTCTTCCGGACGATCCTGACGGACCGCAGTTGGTCACCGTCTTGTCCAAGACCGTTCGTACGTTGGCAGATTTTAATCGCGCTCAGCACGATGCCGTTCTCGAGCCAGAGGAAAAGGAAGAGCTCTCTGAGCTTATCTATAACGCCAGCGCGGCCACCGGAGCAGACGACGAAGCCCTGTCGCAGATTCCGGAACTGGACCTTTAGATCTGACCCTTGCGCCTTAGTAAGCGCCAGCTGGCATCAACTGCGCAGCTGGCTCTTGCCGCCGTGTGTCCACAGCGTGGACGGCGAAACTATTTCCTTCCCGACAAAGAAAGCTAGCTTTATTCTTGTGCCGCACCCCACCGCCGCTTCCAGCCTGACTAAGCCCGCCGCCATCTTCTGGGATATGGATGGTACCCTCACCAATTCGGAGCCTCTCTGGGCGGAGGCAACATTTTATCTTTCAGAACTGCTGGGCAAACGGCTCACTCCCACCCAACGCCTAGCTACTGTGGGCGCAACCTTTGATACCACCTTGGCAATCTGCGCGGATAATGCGGGGGTGACGCTACAACCCGGTGACAGCGAGCGTTACCGCGCCCGAATGTTTGACTATGTCAAGGGCCTTTTTGCTCGTCAGCTGGAGATCTTCCCGGGAATCCCTGCGCTGCTTCAGGAACTAAAAGCCGATGGGGTGCCCATGATGGTCACTACCAATACCGAGCGCAATGTCGCTGACGCTGCTATCGATTCTCTGGGGCGGCATTATTTCGTCGATACTATCTGCGGGGATGAGGTTCCTGCCGGCAAACCAGCGCCGGATATGTACCGCGAGGCTGCCCGCCGCATTGGAGCAGATCCCGCGGATTGCTTAGTTTTCGAAGATTCCGCAACCGGCATGCGCGCCGCAGTTGACGCCGGCTGTGCGGTTATCGGTTTGCCCGAAGGTGACCAGGTTGAGGTACCGACCGAGGTCACCGAAATTTCTAGCCTCCGCGATTCGCGGCATCTCGCGGGAGCTAAGGCCGCTGATGTCTATGAGTGGTTCGCTAAGATTTCGGTGCGGCAATAGAAATTTAGAGTTCCCCTACATTCTCTAACTACCTGTGGAACAATAGGTAGGCGTGAAGAACTTTGAGACTCTTTTTACGGAACTAGCCGAGAAGGCCGACCAGCGTCCAGCTGGCTCTGGCACCGTTGCTGCGCTGGATAAAGGCGAGCATTTCATCGGTAAAAAGATCATCGAAGAAGCCGGGGAAGTATGGATCGCCGCTGAATATCAGTCCGACGATGAGCTGGCGGAAGAGATGTCCCAGCTGCTTTATTGGACTCAGGTCATGATGCTTAAGCGCGGACTTACCCCTGAAGACCTTTATAAGTACCTCTAGGCAACACCCCACAGGATGGAAGGAACCGCATGATCAAGATAGCTGTCCCCAATAAGGGCTCGTTATCAGAAGCCGCCGTGGAGATCCTTGCAGAGGCCGGTTACAAGGGCCGCGGGCATTCCAAGGCGCTCAACGTAGTGGATTCCAATAACGGGGTCGAGTTCTTTTTCCTGCGGCCGAAAGATATCGCCATCTATGTCTCCCGCGGGGTTTTAGACCTAGGCATTACTGGCCGGGATTTGGCACTTGACTCCAAAGCGAGCTTTGATGAAGTTTTGCCGTTAGGCTTCGGTGGCTCCACGTTCCGGTACGCAGCGCCGCAAGGGGAGGAGTGGGATATCTCTCAACTGGCTGGGCGGCGGATTGCGACGTCGTACCCCAATCTTGTCCGCGCAAACCTCGCCGCACAGGGAATTGAGGCCGATGTTATTCGATTGGACGGGGCCGTAGAGATCTCCATCCGGCTCGGGGTTGCCGATGTTATTGCTGATGTCGTGTCAACTGGTACTACTTTGCGGCAGCAAGGATTAGCGCCGTTCGGGGAGCCGATCATTGAGTCCGAGGCGGTAGTTATTAAGCGCACAGGGGTAGAGGTCACTGAAGAAGAGCAGGTAGTTCTCGACCGTATTCAGGGAATTCTGCACGCTCGCACTTATCTAATGATCGACTACAACATCGCTCAATCGAACCTCGACGCAGCCGCTGGTATTACTCCAGGATTGACCGGTCCAACGGTGTCGCCGTTAGCCCGTGAGAACTGGGTGGCAGTGCGAGCGATGGTTCCGAAGAAGCAAGCTAACCAAGTCATGGACCGACTTTCCCAACTTGGCGCGGAAGCAATTTTGGCCTCTGATTTACGTATCGCCCGCTTTTAGGGGGAGTGGTTTTCTGGGTCGGCCCAAATAGATTCAGTCGCGGCTAACATTGGCGGTTGAGGTTACTCATTCGAATATAAGTCTCGACAGGCAAAGGAGCCGAGCCATCATGGCAAAGTCCTCTAAGAAAGAAGAAAAGGACACCAAGTCTGCAGCAAAGGACGTGAAGAAGAAGGAAGCTGACACTTCCACTCACGCCGCACAGCAGAAGGTGGCCGAACAAAAGGCACCGAAGAACTCCAGCAAGAAGACTCGCACCGAGACCGACCTTCTTGGTTCTTTGGAGGTTCCCGCTGACGCTTACTACGGTGTGCACACCGTACGCGCGATGGAGAATTTCCAGATCTCTTACGTGACCATCAACACCATCCCGCACTTCATTCGCGGCATGGTCCAGGTCAAGAAGGCGGCCGCCATGGCAAACCGCCGCCTGCACGTACTTCCCAAGAAGAAGGCTGAAGCCATCATCTGGGCCTGTGACCAGATCCTAGAAGAGGGTCGCTGCATGGATCAGTTCCCGCTGGACGTCTTCCAGGGTGGTGCTGGTACCTCGCTGAACATGAACACCAACGAGGTTGTTGCGAACCTCGCACTGGAGTACCTCGGTGAGGAGAAGGGCTCCTATGACATCATCAACCCGAATGATGATGTGAACATGTCCCAGTCCACCAACGATGCTTACCCGACCGGCTTCCGCTTGGGCCTGCACGCAGCAGTTGATCACCTCATTGAGCGCATGGATGGTCTGCGTGCCGCATTCCAGGTCAAGGGCAATGAGTTCCAGGACATCCTGAAGATGGGCCGTACTCAGCTTCAGGATGCCGTTCCGATGACCTTGGGTGATGAGTTCAAGGGCTTTGCCAATAACCTGAACGAGGAGCAGGCATTGCTGCGCGATGCACAGCGCCGCCTGCTCGAGATCAACCTGGGTGCAACCGCAATCGGCACCGGCGTGAACACCCCGGCTGGCTACCGTCACCAAGTCACTGCAGCCTTGTCTGAGGTCACCGGCCTGGAGATGAAGACCGCTCGCGATCTCATCGAAGCAACCTCTGACTGTGGCGCTTACGTGCTGCTGCACGCCACCATCAAGCGCGCTGCAATGAAGCTTGCCAAGATCTGTAATGACCTGCGCCTGCTGTCTTCCGGTCCACGCGCTGGCCTGGCTGAGATCAACCTGCCTGCCCGCCAGGCTGGTTCCTCCATCATGCCGGGTAAGGTAAACCCGGTTATCCCGGAGGTTGTAAACCAGACCTGCTTCAAGATCTTCGGCAATGACCACGTCGTCACCATGGCCGCTGAGGCAGGCCAGCTGCAGCTCAACGTCATGGAGCCAGTGATCGGCGAAGCACTGTTCCAATCCATTCGCATCATGGGCAACGCCGTCGATGCTCTGCGCGAGAAGTGCGTCACTGGCATTACCGCCAACGCTGATGTGTGCCGCGCCTACGTGGAGAACTCCATTGGTATCGTCACCTACCTGAACCCATTCATCGGCCACCACAATGGTGATCTGATTGCTAAGGAGTCCTTGGAGACCGGCAAGGGCGTCAAGGAACTCGTCCTGGAGAAGGGGCTACTGGATGAAGCAACCTTGAATAAGGTTCTGTCCGTAGAAAACCTCATGCACCCAGAGTTCCGAGGCCAGCTCTTCATCGACGAGGACTAAGCCCACAACTCTTAAGGAGCAGCAGGGCATAGCGCCCGCGCAAAAGGCACCCCGCAGTCGCCGCCACTTTTACTTCACTGGGATGAAAAGCAGGCGGAGGCTGCGGGGATTTTGCATGATGGGGGAGCACCATTCGAATTGATCTTTTATAGCCTTATACAGGAACAATGCACCGTAAAATACCGGTCATTTTATAGCGAAATCCTTAATTTATGTGGGAATCAACACAAACAGGCATTTTAAATGAATAAATCACCACAACGGGTGCAAAATAGAAGATGTTGAGGACGGCATGCACTCTCTATGGAGATGCGTGCCCATAGTTTGCATAGAGAGCGTATGGAGTACGTCCATGGTTATTGTTCATATAGTCATCGTTCTCGCCGCTATCGTTTTGGGCGCGAGAATTGGATCAATTGGCATCGGCATGGCCGGCGGACTCGGTGTGTTGGCACTGGGTCTCACCGGCGTTCCCATTACTAGGGAAGACATCCCCTTCGATGTCATTGGCATCATCATGACCGTCATCGCTGCTATCGCAGCAATGCAGCGAGCTGGCGGTATGGACTATCTGGTGCACATTGCGGAGAAGTTCCTGCGCAAAAACCCAAAGCGAATCACCTTCTACGCGCCAATTGTTACGTGGCTAATGACGGTTCTTGCTGGCACTGGTCACACAGCGTTTTCCACGCTGCCTGTTATTGTCGAGGTGGCCAAAGAGGGTAAGGTTCGCCCTTCACGTCCGCTGTCCATCGCGGTAGTTGCCTCTCAGATGGCAATCTGTGCTTCGCCTATTTCGGCAGCTGTGGTGTTGCTTGCTAGCCTGCTGGAGCCGACTGGGGTGGGCTACTTGCAAGTACTGGCGGTCGTTATCCCGGCAACATTCCTGTCTATCTTCCCAGCTGCCTGGGTAGCCAATAAGTTTGGCAAAGAGCTTGAAGATGATCCGGTTTACCTGGAGCGCAAGGCACAAGGCTTGGTCAAGGAACCACTCGGCGCAGCGAACTTTTCGCCGCAGAAGGGTGCCAAGGCGTCTGTTCTCGTGTTCTTGGTAGCCATCGTCATCGTGATGGCGTGGGCCACCCTGACCTCGGAGCAGGTAGGTCTTATCGCTGAGCCGACCCTGCCGCGCAATGAAGCCATTATGACGGTCATGCTCACTGCAGCCACCATCATCGTCATGATGACGAAGGTCCCAGCGGGAGATGTTTTGAATACCCCGGTCTTTAAGTCCGGTATGTCCGCATGCATTTGTGTGCTGGGCGTGGCTTGGCTGGGCACCAGCCTCATCAACCACTACATGGACGATATTCAGTCTATGGCCGGCAGCATTATTGAGTCTTCGCCGTGGCTGCTCGCAGTGGTGCTATTCTTCGCTGCAGCGTTGCTGTATTCGCAGGCAGCTACGACCAAGGCCCTTATGCCGGCAGCCCTAGCTCTGGGAGTAAGCCCCATTACCGCAATCGCTGCCTTCCCGGCGGTGTCTGCTCTGTTTATCCTGCCAACCTACCCAACGTTGCTGGCGGCAGTAGAAATGGACGATACCGGCTCGACTCGTATTGGCAAGGCCGTATTCAACCACCCATTCCTGATCCCAGGTACGGTCAGCATCGTGCTCTCGGTCCTCTTGGGCTATGCATTCGGTTTCGTCCTCCTATAACTAAAGGAGGATAAAACCAACCCTAGGGCGTGCTGTCAAGGGGTGAATGCGCCACTTCGACCGGGAGGTAGTTGTGACGCGTTGGACTCCGAAGGATGTTAAGGATGCTGCTGTTGAGCGCGTGGTGGCAGGCGAGGCAGTTAGCCTGGTCGCG
>NZ_JASPHV020000038.1:0-11514 GCF_030229435.2 Corynebacterium sp. MSK122
TATTTTCCGCCAAGATGCGGTCCTCTACAAGACGGACCACACGATCCTTCGCATCCTGGTCAAATTTTCTTGGCATATTCCAGATTTTCCCATCTACTCAAACGGAACAAAACCTGGGACACTTCAGTGCCCACTAGTGATATATCTACACAGTCACTTGGAAGTTTAAGGTGACTTGGTCCATCGTCAACTTGGTTTTGATTCCACCAAATGAATGTCCAGAAATCTACCCCTCCGTTGAGAGTGAATCATCACACTTGCACTGCTCTCTGTTACTTTGTGGATGCACCCATGTCATTCAACACTTCACCGGGTAATTCACAGTTGACAACCGGATTTCTACAGCTATCGAGGAATAGACCCGCAATCTATTCGTAGTACGCGGCCCTAAATCGCACTAAGAGAGCGACATGAGTGTCGCCAGAATCGTCTTTCTACGCACCATAGCGGCGCCCCACATGCACATCCACTCCGCCGAAGAGGCTGATGCAGTTGACAATGATTTCTGGTGCATCTATCGGAAGGTCATTCGGGTGGATGGCACCGTGTTCAACCTTGAGGTCGTGACCGCCAAATAAGCCAAAGCCGCCGACGCGGACACGGAATCCTTCTGGAATGTAGACGTCGGTGCCTCCAAAAAGCCCCACGGCATTGATAGTAGTGGTGCGATTGCGCAGCGCCGCCCTTTCAAGGTCAACGTCTACGCCACCGAAAACGCCTAAGGCCGTAAGCGTACGGGCTACTGCCCCACCGCTCACGGTCAAACCCCCGAACAGACCCACCGCGAGGGAACGCGGATCTTCCACGTTGGGCTGCACTTGCCGGATAGCCTGTTCTACTTTGGCAATCGTGTTGGATTCTTGATGCCCCGAATATGCTTTTGAGGTTTGGCGTTCTTGCCCGAAAAGAAGGACTTCTGGGTCCTCCACAAGGTCCGTGAGGGGTTCGATGAGCTCGGCACGGGTGGTTGCGTCCACGCACGCTGCCGAGCGCGATTCAAAGTCGTCGAGGTCGATCTGACCGGCTGACAGTGCATCTCCTAGGATGTCTGCGGCCTTCATGCGCTCTTGATGTTTACAGCGGATATCCAGCGGTTTCATGCCTTCATGATATCCACTATACCTCCCCTATGCGTAGCTTATTTTTTATTCTGGGAGGCCTTGGAGGAATCAACCTCGGGCAGGAAGTCGTCTACGCGCTCGCCTACTCCAGTCAGCTCCGCAATGGCCGCGTCGGCGCGCTGTGCTCCCTTGCCGTCGCCGTAGGGGTTAACGGCGTTGGCCATGGCTTGGAAAGCGGCGTCGTCGGAAAGCAAAAGCTTTGCCTCTGCCACAATGAGCTCGCGATTAGTGTCCACCAACTTAACCGTGCCAGCGACAACAGCTTCGGGGCGCTCGGTGTTCTAGCGCATGACTAGCACCGGCTTGCCCAATGCTGGTGCCTCCTCCTTGACTCCGCCGGAGTCAGTCAGGATGATGGTGGCACGGTTTTGTAGCTGCGTGAACTGGTCATAAAGCAGCGGATCCGTGATGATGATATTCGGCAGGTGCTCGACCTCTGGCAGAACAGCCTGGCGCACCTTAGGGTTGAGGTGCAGCGGCAGTGCGAAGTTAATCTCCGGATAAGCTTCTGCCAAGTCCTTAACTGCACCACCAATTTCCTTCATCGCCTCAAGGTTCCCGCGGCGGTGGGTCGTAACGACAACGAGGCGCTTATCGGAATCTGCGGCTTCCTGCAGGGCAGGGTCCGCGAACTTCGTGTCCCACGATGCTGCTTCGAGCAGGGCGTCGATGACGGTATTACCGGTAATCACGATGCCCTTGGAACGCACATTCTCGCGACGTAGGTTCTCCATCGATCCCTCGGTTGGAGCCAGGTGCAGCTCAACTACCTGGCCAATGAGCTTACGGTTCGCCTCTTCAGGGAACGGTGAGTGGATATCGCCGGTACGCAAACCGGCTTCAAGGTGAACGATCTTTACCCCGCGATGGAAACCGGCAAGTGCTGCAGCCATAGCGGTAGAGGTATCGCCCTAGGAGATGATGACGTCCGGCTCTTCTTCTTCAATGATGGAGTCCAATCCAGCAATGGCGCGGGAGACAAGCTCGTTAAGCCCCTGTCCCTGTTTCATGAGTCCCAGATCGTGCTTGGGCTGAATGCCAAACATGGTGTTGACCTGCTCCAGCATCTCTTTATGCTGACCGGTAGAGACCGGGATCGAATCAAAGCGCTCATCTTTATCCAGCGCGTTAATGACCGGTGCCACCTTGATAGCTTCCGGTCGGGTGCCATAAACGCACATAACCTTAGGCCTACGCATAGAACTCCTTTGGTGTTGATCAAGCGTTTACGGAAAGTTGTAAATACTTGAACTCTCAGCCCGACTAGGCCACAAAGTTCAGGTTAAGCTACCGGCATTGTTGAATTCATCCGCTGACGCTCACGCCGCCGTCTGGGGCGACGGTCACCTTGGCCGCCATGGCGCGGGCTAGATCGAGGCGTTGCCACGAGCCTCCCTCTGCCTGCCAATCCAATGGATTGCCGGCTGGACGCGCGGTCTGGCGGAGGACCTCGGCACGCTGATCCCAGGTCAGTTCTGGGTGGGACGCTGCTAGCAGCACTGGAGCGGCCTGCGGGACGACCATCGGGGCGTCGGTGCGGTAGCGCGGGGCAAAGTCATAGTCCATGAATGTGGAGTACTGTTCTACCGCATCTTCGGTGGACTGATAGTCGGTACCCTCTGCCCTATCCTGGGCCACCAATTCTTCCACCGTCTTGCCGGTGCGCCACTTAATTTCCTTGCGCACTTCCATCGAGGCTTCCCATAGGGCATGGCGCATGCGCTTGTCATTGAGGCGGTCGGCTGCGGCGGCTTGGCCAGTCATGCGGCCGCCGATGACATCCAGCGGGTAATGCACGCCGAGGACCACGCGGTGGTTGCCGGCTTCAGCGCCGCGCAGCATGAGCTGCGGGCCCACCTCCGGCAGGATGAAGGACATCAGCGTGGTAATCCAGGTTGCCTGATTGGTATGGCCCGAGGGGAAAGCTGGCGAGGTGGGATAGAGATCCTTGGAGCCATCGTCGTAGCGCTTGATCGCCTGCGGCGCGCGCTGGTACGGGCGCTGATAGTTGAAATAGTACTTCTCAGAAATCGTGGAATTGGCAAGCCCGCCTGCGCGGGCCGCATAGCCATTTCCTAGAAGGTATTCGGTTTTGGGCAGGCGGTGCTCGGCCAAGGCGGCGCGGAAGGCATCGCCTAGGTTCTTGCCCATGGAATCAGAAACGGCGTTGAGCACGCTGGTCGAGCTGGCCTTGGCATCGGCCTGCGCGCGGCGGATCAAAGCGGGGTCATCGGCTGCGGCGTTATTGATGGCCACGGCCTTGTCCATATTTTCCTGGCGGATTTCTGGTTGGGCCTTAATGTGGTCAAAAAGCTGAACTACCTGCCAGTAGTTGCCAAATTGATAAGACGAGACATCGGATTCAAAGCCCGCGATATAGTCCGTAGTAAACGGCTCTGGAACCGGGGCGCCGGGGTGCTGGACTGGGGCTGCGCCGGTGGTCTGCTGCGTGACGGGCTCACGCAGCTGTGGCACGGTTACGGGGAGAGCGGCGGCCGCCGGTGCGAGGGTTATAGTCAGTCCAGTGGCTGCGCATAGGGCGAACACGCGGGCTGCGGGTCGAAGTTTATTCCGATAGTTCAACGTAGAATCCTTTAACTAGCATCAAATTCCCACGAATAATATCTAGCTAAAGTTACGGGGAAGTAAACGCTGCGCTAAGCTTGCATGCACAATTGAGGATTTACGGGTAGACCTTTGCGGTCACCACTCAGCACTCTTCAGGCCAGTTGGGACCTTGATGCGCCGCGGCGGCCTCCGGTTGGTGGCCGGAGGATTCCGCAGAAATACTCGCGGTAAAAAGCGCGGCCAGCGCTACTGCCGAGGCCGCCGCCGAATCCCTGCGCTTGTTATTTTCCACACACTTAAACTAGCGCGTATTCCGCGCCATGAAAAGTGTTAGTCCAATGCGGGGCTAGCACTACCCCTCACTCGTGGTTGGCGGCGCGCGGCAGGGCTTCGCGGTAGGCTGGTGGGGAACTTTTACTCGCACAGAAATAAGGGGACACGCTAGATAATGATCCAATTCGTCTTCGGCGCCGCAGCAGGATACGTTTTTGGCACTAAGGCTGGCCGCAAGCGCTACCACCAGATCAAGGGCGCCTACGAAAAGGCCGTCAACTCCCCCGTGACCAAGTCTGCCGTCACCTCGGCCCGCAAGGCGGTGGCTAATCGCTTGGACCCGGAACCGCGCATGCGCGAGGTTCGTGATTTGTCCTCCAAGCGCAAGGGCAAGGGCCGGCTGCGCGGATCGCAGGTGGATAATGCGGACCGCATTTATGAGCCTGATGAAGACTAGGTCGGCTGCAGGTTAACCTGTAAGCCTCCTCCCCTCCCCTCGGCGCGTACCTTATTTGGGTTCGTGTCGAGGGGAGACTTTTAAGCCTGGGGAGGCGTGCCGCGAAAGGCGCGGTCATTAAGCTCACGGCGGGCCTGCTCGAGGGCAACGAGGTCGGCGAAGAGCGAGTTATAGCTGGCCTCATCATCGGAGGGGCGCATGCGGCCAAGGCGGGCCTTGAGCTGAGCGATCTGATCGCCCACCACGCTTTCTTGCAGGCGGGAAAGGACGGAGTCGGCGTATTCTTCGGGGCCGACGTCGGTAGGCAGGATTGTTTCTACGGCGAGCTCGGAGACGAAGTTGCGGCCGGTGAGGTCTTGCATCTCGCCGGCAACGGCGGCAATCCATTCCACGGCGGGCATAGACGCGCCTTGGGCGGCGCCACCGGCGGTGGAAATGGCCTTGCGGACGAGTCGGTAGGCGTCGTTAGTATAGGCGTCGGCAGTAATCCCATCGAAGTACGAGCCCGCCTCCTGCGGCATCTGCAAGGCCAGCTTGAGGGCCTCGCGCTGTGGCCACAGGTGGGTTTCCTTGGGGCTCGGCGGATGGATCATCGGCACGTCCTGCTGCGCCGGCTGCTGCTTCGCGTTATCGAAGCGGCGGATGGTGGGTTTTTCAGCCTTCTTGGGCTTGCGCGCCTCCGCGCGGACCTGCTGGAGAACCTCCTCCGGGTTAGCCCAACCCACCCAACCTGCCAGGCGGCGGGCGTACTCGCGTTGCAGGGGCTGATCGCGGATCTGCGCCACCACAGGGACTGCGCGGCGCAGGGCCTGCAGGCGCCCCTCCGCGGTATCGATGCGGTACTCCGAGATGACGGATTGAATGACGAACTCAAACATGGGGATGCGGTCCGCGATGAGCTCTCGCACGGCGGCATCGCCTTTCTGCAGGCGCAGATCGCACGGGTCCATGCCATCTGGCGCCACGGAGACGAATGACTGGCCGGTGAACTTCTGCTCGCCATCAAAAGCGCGCATGGCGGCTTTCTGCCCTGCCTCATCACCGTCGAAGGTATAGATGAGCTCGCCGTTGAAATAGGAATCATCCAGCATGAGCCGGCGCAGCACCTGGAGGTGCTCTCCGCCAAAGGCTGTACCACACGATGCCACTGCGGTCTTCACGCCGGCGGCGTACATGGCCATGACATCCGTATAGCCCTCTACCACCACGGCTTGATGGTTATCGGCAATATTGCGCTTGGCCAAGTCGAGGCCGAAGAGCACCTTGGACTTGTGATAGAGCATGGTCTCGGGGGTGTTCATGTACTTGCCGAGCTTGTCGTCGTCGAAAAGCTTGCGAGCACCAAAGCCAATGACGTTGCCGGATAGGTCCTTGATGGGCCACAGCAGGCGGCGGTGGAAGCGGTCAATGGGACCGCGCTTGCCCATCTTGGAAATGCCGACCGCCTCCAGCTCCTCGAAGGAAAAGCCCAAGCGCAACAGGTGCTTAGTGGCGGTATCCCAACCCTCCGGTGCATAGCCGCACTCGAAATCATAGATAATTTCGCGGGAAAAGCCGCGGTCAAGCAAGAAATCGCGCGCAGTAGCCGCTTCGGGAGTCTCCAATTGTTGGCGGTAGAACTCGTGCGCGGCCTTATTCGCTGCGATGAGGCGCTGGCGGGTACCAGGTTTCTCATTGCGCGCACCCGTGGAACCGCCCTGGTAGTTAATGTGGTAGCCAATCTTCTGCGCTACCGCTTCCACCGCTTCCGGGAAGGAGACCTGTTCCATTTCCATCAGGAAGCTAAATACATCGCCGCCCTTGCCGGTGGAAAAACAGTGGTAGTAGCCGCGCTGCGGGCGCACGTGAAAGGACGGGGTCTTTTCATCCTTGAAGGGGCTCAGGCCCTTCAGCGAATCGTGTCCGGCGGGCTTGAGCTGAACGTACTCGCCCACGATCTCTTCTAAAGGCGCGCGTTCACGGATAGCTTGAATGTCGCTGTCCGGAATTCTGCCTTTTGCCATGCGTACAGACTACCCCGCGCGCGGCGAGAATGTTCAAATGACTAGGGCAGGATGGTGGCGTTGGGTGGGGTTCATGCTTTTCGCCCGTTTTACCCTCTCCTGGGGTATATTCCGGCGAGCTTTGCCTACCCCCGTGACGGGGGAATTTTTGACCTTGTTAGGAGCGCCGGCCGATTTCGGTATTCACCGCCGCACCTGCAAGAATAAAGGTATGCCCAAGTCCCAAGCGTCTAAGAAATCGCTCCCAGTAGCCCTCGGCGGCCTTGCGCTTGCCGTCGTTGCAGGCTACTTCGGTTTCGACCTCGGCGGCGATGGCGATTCCTCTACTTCTTCGCCGTCCGAGTCCGCAGGCGACGCTAAGACTGGCGACGCCGATACTTGCGAGATGTCTTCCCTCCCCGCCGAAGCCAAGGACACCACAGACGATATCTTGGCTGGTGGACCGTATGACTACCCGGATAATGACAACGCCCGCTTTGGCAACTACGAGGGACGCCTGCCGCAGCAGGACAAGAATTACTACCGCGAATACACGGTAGAAACACCCGGCAGCCACAACCGCGGCGCCCGCCGCATTATCACTGGTGGCGGCAGCGAGACCGACCCGGACGTGTGGTACTACACCGATGACCACTATGAAAGCTTCTGTTCTATCCCAGACGCGGAGGAATAACAATGCAACGCATCCTCATTACTGAACACATCCGCACCCGCGCGGACTTCTTCAACGCACTCGGTCGCACCCGCGGGTGTGAAGACTGCGGACCGCGCAACCTCGATGACCTCGCGGACTTCCTACGCGAGCAGCGCACCAGCGTCATCGTTGCCTCCAATATGGATATCGAAGGCGAGGACCTAGCGGCGGTAGCTAGCGTGCTCGAGGACCAAGGTGTCACGTTGGTGCGCTAGCGACTCGGGCCCTAAGGCTGGAGCGGGAGCTGAGGCGTTAGGTCCATAGATATGAGGCCGAATTGAGGGTTTTGAGCTCTCAATTCGGCCTTTTCGCGCTCAGATCGGCCTGATGAGTCTCGACCTAACTCTAGCGGCGCTGGGTGGGCCAGGTTTAGCTGAGGAACCCAGACAGCTCAGCACTCCGGCGGGCCAGGCGTTCGAGGCGGGACTCAGTCATGGACGCAATTTGGTCGATGATGGCGCGGTCGCGGGCGGCATCAGAATCGGCCTGCTCCCACCACAGGCGGAAGGTGGCATCGAGGGAGCCGGGGGTGCCGGCTACGAGGTAGTCGTAGACGCGGTAGATGCGCTCACGCTGGCGGTCTTGGCGTGCGAGGTGAGCAGGCTCGTCCATGACGTAGAGGACGGCGATGGTTTTCAGCAGCTTGACCTCGGCCTCGGCTTTTTTGGGCACAACGAGGTCGCCGTGCATGCGGCCAAGGGTATTGGAGGTGATGAGTTCGGAATTAGCCTCGCTGGTTGCGCCGATAGTGGCGCCGACGTAGCGGCCTACGAGCTCAGAGGTCATCTTCTTCAAGTTGGCGTAGTCGCGCAAAGAATAGTCAAAGTCACCGATGGCGTTGATGACGCTTAAGTTGCGCAGGCTATCGGCCGCCTCCAAGAGCTCGTCGGCGGTGCCGCCAAAGGCTTTAGCGCCCTTTTCTGCCAGCTGGGCTAGCTCCACCAAGTCCCAGAGCACGTTCAAAGAGATGCGCCGGGAAATAATGCCGTCTTCCACGTCATGCACGGAATAGGCGATGTCATCGGACCAGTCCATGACCTGGGCTTCGATGCACTTGCGATTATCGCTATGGCCCTCGCGCAGCCACTCCAGTAAGTGCGCGTCCTCATCGTAGGCGCCGTATTTGCGGTTGGTGGTGCCATCGGGATTGGTCTTGGTCCAAGGGTACTTGCAGGCACCGTCGAGGGCCGCGCGGGTGAGGTTGAGGCCATAGCTTTGCGGCTGGCCGTGGGCATCGTCCACGATGACCTTGGGTTCTAGGCGGGTGAGGATGCGCAGGGTCTGTGCGTTGCCCTCGAAACCATTAAGCGCGACCTCATTGAGCGCATTTTCGCCGTTATGGCCATAGGGCGGATGGCCAATGTCATGGGTCAGGCCGGCCATGTCGCAGAGATCGGGATCAAGGCCGAGACCGGAGCCGATGCTGCGCGCGATTTGGCCTACTTCCAGCGAGTGGGTAAGCCGGGTGCGCGGGGTATCACCATCGCGCGGGCCGACGACCTGCGTTTTATCCGCTAGCCGGCGCAGCGCTGCCGAATGCAGCACGCGGGCGCGGTCGCGGGCGAATACGCCGCGATGTTCTTCCACGGTATGGAAGGCTGAGCCCTTCGGCTTTTCATCGGCCAGGCGGGCAAAGTCGGCGGCGGAATAAGAATAGGACACGGCCTCAAGCTTATTCCGTGAACTGGCCTTTTGGGTGAGCAACGTGGCCTAAGTGCGGTTGTCTTCCTGCTCAATCGTCTGATGCCGCAGCTTTTGATTCGGGCGCAGCACCCGCTCCACGCGGTAGAAACCATTGCGCAGTGCAGCGGCACCCCGGGCTGGTAACAGGCCGGCCACCAGCGCGTAGGTCACGCCACCGGTTTCGTGGGCAAGGTAGCGCCACCACGGCTTAGAAAAGCGCGCGGCCGGGTAATACGGCGTGCCGGAGACGGTGGCCTCGATGCCCTCTTGGCAGGCGATGAGTGCGGTGCGCGGGCGGTGGAGGGGATCGGTGATAATGGTGGCGTCGGAAAGCGCGAAGGCTTCCTTGACCACTTTCAGGGAGCTGCGGGTATCCATCCCCTCCTCTACCGCGTGGACGGTCAGGTGTGGGAAGTGCTCGCGCAAAAAGGTACGGCCGACGCCGGCCTCAGTAAACCTATCGCCGGGCAGCTTGCCGCCCACGGTAATGACCTCCAGTCCCTCGGCCGTGGCTAGCTCACCGGCGTGGCGCAGGCGGCCGGCCAAAATGCGGGAGGGGCGGCCGTCATATTGGGCGGTTCCTAAAACAATTACGTACTTCACTGCCCTATTACACTACCCGCCGGAGGGCGAAGGGTAGCCGGTAAAGTGGTGGGCATGAATTTGAGTGCACGTTTGGGCCGCGCGGCCATCGCCGCTTTCATTTTGGGCTGCACCTCTATCGGTGCGGGGTCTGCCTTCGCTGCCGAGACCACCACGGTGGCGCAGGGCACTGCAACCCTCCAGGACAAGGTCACCGATGAGGCCGGCGCGCTCAGCGCGGAGGAAAAGAGCCGGCTGGAGCAGAAGATCACCCAGCTACAAAAAGAGGAGCACCGAACCCTTTTTGTCTACATCACTGATGAGTTGGGCACGGATCCAGAAACCTTTGCCGCAGCGACGGTCAAGGACAAGGGACCGAATTCCGCGGTCTATGCGCTATCCATCAATGACCGCAAGATGGGCGTACAGACCGGCAAGGATTGGCCTGAGGGCCGGCTCGACCAGATGTATGACGCCGCTTATGACAAGCTGACCAGCGATGAGTACGGTGCTTCGGCCCTCGCGCTTGCCGACGCCGCCTTGGGCAACTCCAGTTCCTCCAGCTCCTCCGATTCTTCCGGCCTAGCCTGGCTGGGCGGGGGCGCGGCCGCCATCGTCGCCGCCGGTGGTGGAATCATGTACTACTCCCGCCGCAATACTAAGAAGAATAATGCGCAGACGCTGGAGTCGGCCCGCGAAATCGCCCCGGGCGATACCGATCAGCTGGGCCGTCTGCCTCTGGAGACTTTGGACCAGCTGGCCCAGGAGGAGTTGGTCTCTACCGATGAGTCCATCCGCCGCGGCAAGGAGGAGCTCAATATCGCGCTTTCCGAGTTCGGCCCAGAGCGCGTGCGCCCATTTACCAAGGCGATGAACCACTCCACCTCTACCCTGCAAAAGGCCTTCCACCTGCGCCAGCGCTTGGATGATGCCGTGCCGGAGTCCCCGGCCGAGCGCCGCCAGATGCTGGTAGAAATCGTCTCCTCCTGCGGCCAGGCCGATGATGCCCTCGATGCGCAGGCCGAGGAGTTTGCCAAGATGCGCGATCTGCTCATCCACTCCGACGAAAAGCTAGATGAGCTCACCCAGCGCACCGTGGGCCTGCGCGCCCGCCTGCCGGAGGCCGAGTCCACGCTGGCCGGCCTGAAGTCCAACTATGACGAGCACGTGCTCTCCTCCATTGCCGATAACCCCGAGCTTGCCGCCGCTTCCCTCGATGAGGCCGAAAAGTTGCTAGACAAGGCCCTGAAGGTCCAAGAGCAGCCGGCCGGCCAGCAAGGCCCGCTGGTGGGCTTGATCCGCGATATCGAGCACGCCTGTGAGATGACGGATCGCCTGCTGACCGGTGTGGAAAACGCCGAGGAGAATATTGCCACCGCCCGTGGCAACCTCGAGGCGCTTATCGCCGAGGTCGAGGGCGAGATCAACGAGGCCCGCGAGCTCGAGCGCCAAGGCAAGGCTCAGGGAACCACGGCGGATTGGGACGCCCTCGAGGATCTGCTCGGCAGCGCCGGCACCGCCGTCAACGAGGCCAAGGCCCACGGCCAGCAGGATCCGCTGGGCCAGCACACCGCACTGACCTCTATCGATACCCAGCTGGATGAAGCGCTCGACCGCGTGCGCGAAAAGACCTCCACGCACGCGCGCCAGCTGGATCTCTTCCGCCAGCAGATTTCCGTAGCGGAATCCAATATCCAGGCCGCAGAAGACCTCATTTCCTCCCGCGGTCGCATCATCGGATCGGGTGCGCGCACCGCGCTTGCCGACGCCAAACGTCTCCACGCCCAAGCCCTCCACACCGAGCGCAGCGACATCCGCGCCGCGCTCCAGTCCTCCCGCGAAGCGGTGGCCGCCGCCCAGGCGGCGCTGCAACGCGCCAAGGATGACATCGACGAGCACCGTCGCCGCCAGCAGCGCCAGCAGATGGGCAACGCCGCCGGCAATGTCGTGACCGGTATGGTCCTTGGCCAAATGCTCGGCGGCGGCCGCGGCTTCGGCGGCGGTTTCGGTGGAGGCAGCTTTGGCGGCGGAGACTTAGGCGGCGGTGGCGGAGGCGGCTTCCGCGGCGGCTCCTTCTAGCCCGCCCATTCCGCCTAGCCTGCCCCTGTCTCTTATACACATCTCCGAGCCCAC